>JAAZLH010000161.1 GCA_012799415.1 Candidatus Epulonipiscium sp.
CCGGAGCGCCAAAGTCTATAATCTTATGAATCGCTTTTGGATGAATACCATCTCTGGGTGGATCTAAAATAATGATATCTGGCTTTTGGGTTAATTCGTCTACCTTAGTAAGTACATCACCTGCAATAAAAGTACAATTTTCTAATCCATTAAGCTTTGCATTAGATTTGGCTACCTCTACTGCTTCTTCCACAATTTCAATTCCAACAACTTCCTTAGCGACAGGCGCCATAACTTGAGCAATAGTTCCTGTTCCACAGTATAAATCAAAGATTGTCTTTCCTGTTGTATCCCCTGCAAAATCACGAACCATACAATAAAGCTTTTCTGCTCCTAAAGTATTTGTTTGGAAAAAAGAAAAGGCAGAAACTTCGAAAGTAAGGCCTAGAAGTTCTTCTTTAAAAGCCTCTTCGCCATAGATTACTCGAGTTTCATCACTTTTAACTACATCAGCTATACTATCATTGAGAGTATGCAGAAATCCTTTTAGAATTCCTTTTAGAGGAGCTTGTAAGATTTTCTGAACTAAATCATCTAATAATAATTCCTGCTGAGAACTAGTAACTAAGTTCACCATGATTTCCCCGGTTTTGATGCCTTTTCGTACGACAAGATGACGAAGTACCCCTTCATGGCTCTTTTTGTGGAAAAATGGTATTTCCTTGCCCTGAAAATAATTTAACACAAGCTGTAAAATAATCCGAAAATCTTCATCTACAATCTGACAATGGGTTGCCGTAACAACTTCATAAAAACTCTTTCTTTTTCTCATTCCTAAGGCCAATGGCCCTTCTTTTTCTTCATCCCCAAAAGAAAACTCCATTTTATTTCTATATTCCCACTCCTGTGGGCTAGCTTCAATGCCCAAAAACTGTTCGTCTTTTATATGAAAAGGAGCTAATAAATTTCGAATTTGCTGTTCTTTCATTTTAAGTTGTTCTTCATAAGGAAGATTCTGATAACTACAGCCACCACAGGGTCCAAAATGCGGACACTGCGCTTCTTGTTCATAAGATGCTTTTTTTATAACTTCTTGCATTTCACCTTGAAATATTCCGTTTCGTTTTTTCGTAATGCGAACTTGGAGCTTTTGCCCTACTACTCCTCCCTTTACAATTACTTTTTCGCCATCTATTTCTAAAATAGCTTTGTTGGGAAAATGAACTTCTTGTACAATGCCTTCTACTATATCATTTTTTTTCATACTGTTCTCCTCTATACTGTCTTCTTACCTTGTCTACACAAGCAAATTCCAAAAATGTGTTTTTCTATAAATTTACTAGGAAAGTTTGATCCCTTGTAAGCAAGACGAACTTTCCTCATTCATGAAAAAGACATCCCTGCGGATGTCTTTGATTACAATATTATTTTACGGATAAAAACTTTTATTCTTCATCTACCCCATCTTCAAGTTCATGAGTCATTGATGATTCTAAGGTTTCTTTAAGTTCATCAATATCATAAGCATCTCCATCGATAGCTATGATATTTTCATCCTCTTCAAAATCCCAGTCTTCATCGTCCCAATCCTCATCATCCCAATCATCCCACTCATCATCAAAGAACCCTAAGTACCAGACAGCAACGCCAATACCGATTAATAGAGTTAAACTTCCTAACGCAATCCAAAGCCATGTTCGGTCTTTTTTATTTTGTTTGGTCATTTTTTTCATCATACTTTTAAGTTCTTTCATATCCATATAACGTTTTTTGCACATTTTAGTAAACATATATATTCTCCTTTCCGTAGCTAATTGTCATCATGTCCTTAGTATACCACGAAGATTTGAAAAATAACAGATAATTTTTGAAATTACTTCTAAATATTCGATTCTTTTTATTTTGCCCATTTTATTTAATTATTATAACTATGTAAAATCTATGGGTTTAAATTTTAAAAATAAATCTATCTAAAAGCAGGCCTATATATTAAGCTCTGTCTTTTAATTTTACAACTGTAAAAAACAACTAAAAAATCATGATATATGGCCTGTGATAGATTTAAGATTTAAAATTTAAGACAAGCAAACATACTATCCCTCAAAATCCTCAGGAAATTCAGCGTTATGCCAAATATTTTGCACATCATCGTCGTCTTCTAAGAGTTCTAGCATTTTACTCATTTTTTTCAGATCTTCTGGGTCTGACAATTCAACAATCGTTTGTGGCAGCATTGTTACTTCTGCTGATAACATAGATATTTTTTCCTCTTCTATTACTTGGTATACAGCAGAAAAATCTTCTGGTGTAGTGATAATCTCATATCCTTCTTCTTCTGCAATAAAATCTTCTGCCCCTGCCTCTAAAGCTAGCATCATTAAATCATCTTCCACAATATCATCAGATTTCTCGATAACAATTTCACCTTTTTTATCGAACATAAAGGATACGCAACCTGTTGTTCCTAAGTTACCCCCACCTTTTGTAAATCCATGTCTTACATTGGCTGCTGTTCGATTTTTATTATCTGTCAATACCTCTACAATAACAGCAACGCCACTTGGACCATATCCTTCATACATAATGGTTTCATATTGAACTCCATCATTATCACCTGCAGCTCTTTTAATGGCTCGCTCTATCGTATCATTTGGCATATTGTTAGACTTTGCCTTAGCAACAGCATCTTTAAGCCTTCGATTCGTCTCTGGATCTGGTCCTCCCTCTTTTACTGCAACAGCAATCTCCCTACCTAATTTCGTAAATATTTTTCCTTTTTGTGCATCATTTTTTGCTTTTTTATGCTTTATATTAGCAAACTTAGAATGTCCAGCCATTTATTAACCGTTCTCAAAACCTTTAATAGGTTTTTGTAACGGTTTCCCTCCCTTCTATTTTTACATTTAAACAAATAACCAAGAATCTCATCCCTGAACTAGTGAAAGTTTAGTTTTTTGCAAATAAGGCTAAATTTCTAGTTCAAACTGAAAATATAGGTAATAAAAATATATCAAAAACCTAACCAAGTTACTTTTTTAGATAAATCAGGATCTTCTCTTTCCGGTGCAGGTGGATTCATATCTGGGTAACCTATAGGAATAATACCTGCAATTCCCTGATTTTTAGGTAGTTGTAATATTTTTTTCGTCTCTTCTTTTGCGGCAACTTCCCCTGCTATCCATACGGTTCCTAGGCCTTCTTCATATGCTGCTAAACATAAGTTTTGAATCGCTGCACTTGCAGCCCGTAAAGATTCCTCCGTTGTAATTGCATCTTCATCAATCTCATAGGTTACTATAATATGGACAGGGGCTCCTCCAAAGTCTTTTGCATATTCAAGCATACCTTTTTTCTTTTCTGCTGGAATATAAGGAGCATTTGGGATGTAGCCTTGCGCCCAGTCAGAAAAAACAGCACATATTTCCTCACGTGGTTTCCCTTTCGCAACAACAAAACACCAAGGTTGATGGTTTCCATTAGATGGAGCCCAGTTAGCAGCATGGAGTACTGTTTTAATTTTCTCTATTGGCACTTCTTGATTTTTATATTTCCGTATACTTCTTCTTTGTTGAATCGTATCTAAAATAGAGCTCATCCTATTGTTTCCTTTCTAAGAATAAAATTGTGTATCCTTCTATTTAGTATAATCATTTTCATTAGAATATGCAAGGGTTTGCCTTACTAAAACAATAAATCCTCACCTATTTTTTTAAAGGTGAGGATTTCTCTTTGCCCTATGCTAAATATGGCTAGTAATCTTTAAGCTTCTTCATACAAAGGAGTACTTAGATATCTTTCTCCATAGCTTGGAGAAATAGCCAGTACTTTCTTTCCTTTTCCTAATCTTTTAGCCACTTTTAAGGCTGCTGCAATGGCTGCTCCTGATGAAATACCAACTAAAATTCCTTCTTTTCTAGCTACCCTACGGGCCGTTTCTAATGCCTCTTCATCTTCAATTGCCTCAATACTATCATAGATCTTTGTATTTAGGACATCAGGAACAAATCCAGCTCCAATTCCTTGAATCTTATGCGGACCTTTTTCTCCTTTTGATAAAACAGGAGAGTTAGCAGGCTCCACCGCAACAATTTCAATATGCGGGATTTTTTCCTTCAGTACTTCTCCGCAACCTGTAATAGTTCCACCTGTACCAATCCCAGATACAAATGCATCTAGATCAGTACCCATAGCTTCTATTATTTCCTGGCCAGTAGTTTGGCGATGGATCTCTGGGTTCGCAGGGTTAGCAAATTGTTGTGGCATAAAGTAGCCATTCTCTTTTGCCAATTCTTCTGCTTTTTTAATAGCACCAGGCATACCATTGGCACCAGGAGTTAAAACTAACTCTGCACCAAAAGCTTTGAGTAATTTTCTTCTTTCAACACTCATTGTATCGGGCATAGTAAGAATCACTTTATATCCTTTGGATGCTCCTACCATAGCCAAGCCAATTCCTGTATTTCCACTAGTGGGCTCCACAATAGTATCCCCTGCTTTTAACTTTCCTGCTTTTTCTGCACTATCAATCATAGCATAAGCAATACGATCTTTTACACTGCTTCCTGGGTTATACCATTCTAATTTCACATATATTTCCGCACTATCTTCCTCTACAATATTGTTTAATTTTACAATAGGTGTGTTACCTATAAGTTCATTAATATTTTGATATACTTTTGCCACTTTGTTAGCCTCCTTTTTTATATCATACTATTCATATATGAATTGTTGATATTATTATAATCCTTTTGCTTTTATTTGTCAACGAATTGTTTTCAAGGCCACAAGTACGCAAGCTTGAAGTGCGTTTATATCATTACTTTGTGCATATTCTAAAATTTCATCACTTACAGTTCCTGGTTGCAACCAGATATCTTTAATTCCGAGTTGTTTACACTCTTTTACCACTTCAACTCCGATTCTGGGATTTACAACAAAATCTACAACTTGAGGTGTTTCTGGAAGATCTGATAAAGTTTTATAGGCTTGATCTCCATCTATCTTTTCGTATTTTGGACTTATTGGATAAACAGTATAACCTGCATCCTTTAAGGCTTTATATATTTTATACCCATATTTATCTGTATCCGTCGTTGCACCTACAACAGCCCATACCTTTTTCCCTAATAATCTTTTTCCCTCTTGTATATTATTTTCCATTTTATTTCCTCCTTATAAAGTTAGTTTATAGATTAAACTCCAATTCTTCATTATGCCAAGTCCCATAAGCCACTTCTGTGGCAATGCACTTAGCTTGACCACTAGTCCAATCAATGATTTGTTTTTCAAATCTTTCCTTTTGAGAGTACTCTACTAAAATAATCATTGTAACTTCTTCTGTATATAAAGTATCATGAATAACATATCCATTTTGTAAAACTTCATACTGTACTTTTCCCATAAGATTGTAATCAATAAATACTTCGAAACGCTGATACAAAATTTTAGTAACTATTTGTGCCGCAAGAATGCCCTCTTTCGCACTTCGCCCATAAGCCCGTACTAATCCACCAGTCCCTAGTAAAGTACCCCCAAAATATCTTGTGACAACGACTACTACATCTTTTAGATCCTCCCCCCGAATCATATCTAGTGTAGGAAGACCCGCTGTCCCACTAGGTTCTCCATCATCACTACAACGTTGAATTTCATTTCTTTCTCCTATTTGATAGGCAAATACATTGTGAGCAGCATCCCAGTATTTCTTTTTTAATGACTCGATAAATTGTTGTGCTTCCGCTTCTGTTTTTACTGGAGCTACTGTTGCAATGAAGCGGGATCTTCTTTCTATAATTTCTGCTTCTGCTTGTTGCAAAACTGTTTTATATTTTTCTATCATCTGTTTCACCTACGTTTATTTTTGTTCCTACCTTCTTCATTCTACCATATCCTTTTTTCCTTTGCTATAAAATAACTTTAAATTCAGATAAATCTTATCTAAATGCCTAACCTCTTAACCTTAAACATTCTGTAATATATTCAAACTTTCATTCCTTAAACAAAAAATAAACAAGACGACCTCTCCTAGTTCGTAAAAAACACCTTATATCATGAACTGATATAAGGTGTTTCATATAAATAGTCATCTAAAATATAAACCAAAGTCATGGGTGTTACGGTATGAGCAATAAGATGATTAAGTATTGTTTTTACTTTATCTTTGTTTTCAGATATTCTAGGTACCATATCTGACTCAATCGCAAATTTACTATTCGGAGTTTGACACCGTTTTGTAATTTCTATACCATACAAAGTTTGTACTGTATCAGTGTTTTCAACACTCTGTGTTTCAATTAGATAGTATTCTAATTGAATGGTATTCCCCTGCTCAATAATACAATTTCTTGTGCCTTCTAAAAATTTAGACGTCATGTTCTAGTAACCCCCTTCTTTATCTTAACGGTAAAGGTCCGATTTACCTTATACTGTACAAGGGTTATTATAAACAATCTTATTTTAAAAATCTAGGAAGGATTATCGCATTTTTCTAAGGAAAAAGAGGCTATTTTGTTTTTTTTTCGCTTTTTTGACAGAAACATTGTCGAAATAGTAATTTGTATCACTGATTTTGCGAAAACTTTTTATTCTTCCACCTTATATTTCTCCATTCTTTTACATACAGACATATCTGCATAAGCTTTAATATAGGTTCCTTCGGCACAATGTTCAGTAGTAATTACTTCACACTGTCCATAGATAAATTGGACCCATTGGCTTTCATTATATGGAATAAGAACTTCTAAAATTTCTTTGTTTTCTTGTAATATCTCTTCAATTCCTTGTAGTAATTCTTCCAATCCCTGATTTTCTTTGGCTGATATATAAAAAGTTTTACTAGCTTTAGGATCTATTGGCAAAGGTTGAGGTGAAGGAAGATCTGTTTTATTATATACGGTAATAATAGGACATTGAATGCTACCAATTTGCTGAAGGGTCTCATATACGATCTCCATTTGGTGACTTAGGTTTATGCTCTGCGAATTTACTACATGTAATAAAACATCCGCATACTGTACCTCTTCTAAAGTAGAACGAAAGGCTTGTATAAGATGATGAGGCAGTTTATGAATAAACCCTACAGTATCAGAAATCAAAATTTCTGTTCCACCTGGTAACTCTACCTTTCGAGTCGTAGGATCTAAAGTAGCAAATAACTTATCTTCTGCTAATACACCCGCTTCTGTTAAAGTGTTTAGAAGTGTTGACTTACCAGCATTGGTGTAACCTATAATTCCCACTAAAGGAGTTCCAGTATTTTGCCTCCTATTTCTAATTAAGCTACGATGGCTTTCTAAATCTTTTAATTCCTTCTTTAATTCTTGAATATGAGCTCGAATATGTCTACGATCTGTTTCTAATTTTTGTTCCCCTGGCCCTCTAGTTCCAATTCCACCTCCAAGCCTAGACAATGATGTCCCAAGGCCAACTAATCGTGGCAGTCGATATTGCTGTTGAGCTAATTCAACTTGTAGTTTCCCTTCTCGGCTAGTGGCTCTTTGAGCAAATATATCTAAAATTAACATAGTTCGATCCATTACTTTACTGTCAAGAAGTTGCTCCAAGTTTCTTAACTGCACAGGAGACAGTTCGTCATCACAAATGACACCCGTAGCATTATGTTCTGCTATTAGATTTTTAACCTCTTCTATTTTTCCTTTACCAATATAATGGGCAGAGTGAATATTATCCAAAGATTGAATCACTGTAGCAACCGTATCAGCTCCTGCTGTCTTTGCTAACTCTTCTAATTCCTGTACAGAATCTTTAGCAAGAACAGGAGACTGTTTAATATCAACGCCAATTAGAATTACTTTTTCTTTTATTTCTGCTGTATTTATAAGAGATTTTGTTTCTTTCAATCTAACATCTCCTTTTCATCTATCTTCTTCGTTGTATACTAATAAATTCTTTGTTATTGTTTAATTTCCCTCACTTTTACCTTTTTAAACATAATATCGATATCTGATTTTTTCATAGGACCTTCTGACTCCTGCTCCATAAAAGCTAAACTTGTTGCAACTGCTAACTTAGCAATTTTTTCTTGTTCATATTTTCGCTCAATACCAACGGCAAAAGCACCTAAGAAAGCATGGGTTGCCAAAGGATTATGAGTAAAATCCTTTTCTGGTGGTTCGATATAGCAAATTTTATTTTTAGACAAGAGATAGGCTCCTTGTACACCTAAATCTAATGCAAGGTAATGAATTCCCTTTTGTACCCATGGGTATAAATACTCCACTATTTTTTCATGAGATGTTTCCTCAATATTTAGATCAAGCAATCCTTCCTCCGTAATCTTTATAGCATAAGGATTTGCTTCTAATCCTTTTATCAATTGTTCTCCTTCTGTCGCTAATATGGTTTTTATATTTTGTTTTTTCCCCTCTATAATTAAGTCATAATACAGATTCGATGTAATACCTTCTGGAATATTATTACCTAAAATCATCACCCTGCCATTTTGCATATCACCATGGATTCGTTTCCTAAAATATTTTTCTTCCTTAGGTCCAATCATGATACCTCGATTGGAAAGTATAGTAACTTTCTCCGTTTTCTTTTCAATAATAGTTGTATTTACTTGATTATGGGCTACAATCCAGCCAAAATTTGATTTTATATTACTACGATCTAATTCATTTTTTATATATCTACCATTCAGTTCTCCTAAAAATCCATGCACTAGTGGTTCGCCTTGCAATATTTTAATAACTTTAGCTGCATGTACACCTGCAGATTGAATTTCTATTTCTTGATCTTTAATCCAGTTTTTTTGCCCTACCTGTAATTCTTCTACATAATAGGTTTCATGAATAATTGGATTTAGTACAACGGTAATAATCAAAAACTTTCACCTTTCTTCCTTTTAGCCCTTTTCTCTTTAGTATACCAAAATTCTCCTAATATTTAAATATAAGAAAAATTTAAAAACATACTTTTAAGTTAACTAGGAAAAAATGATTCTCTTTCCTTGTTTAAAATAAAATCTTGCCAAAAGGCAAGATTTTAACAATCTATATTACTTATACATGAAATAATAACTCGCTATAAGTTGGAAATGGCCATAAATTCCCATCAACTACAGTCTCTAGCTGGTCTCCTATACTACGTACTTTTTCCATGGCTACAAACACATAATCTCGATAATAACAGGCTTGTTCATAATGATTTTCTAGATCTTGACTACTTTCCTTTAAATAATTTTCTAAAATTTCTAAAGCCTCATCAAACTGATCAAGTAATTCTGTAGCCTCGGCTAATATTTTCGTTGCAGTTTTTGATGAAACACCAGAGACCTGGTTAATCTCATTTATAGAATGAGCTAAATTTGTCGTATACGCTATAGTTGCCGGTATAATCTGCCTTTTTGCCATTTGTATCATAGTAGAAGCTTCTATATGAATTTGATTGATATAGTCTTCTAAAGCAATCTCATAGCGGGCATATAATTCAGTTTTAGAATATACACCATGTTTTGTAAATACATCAATGGATTTTTCAGAAATCAAATGTGGGATGGCTGCTACTGTATTTTTAATGTAAGGAAGCCCTCTCCTTTGGGCCTCTTCTACCCACTCTTCAGTATATCCATTGCCATTGAAGATAATCCGTCTATGATTTCGTATCACTTCTTTTAGAATTTGTTGTACTTCATTATGGAAGTTTTCTGCTTGTTCTAAACGATCTGCCATGATTGATAATGTTTCTGCAACAACAGTATTAAGCACAATGTTTGCTCCAGATATAGATGCCGATGAAGGGACCATACGAAATTCAAATCGATTACCTGTAAAGGCAAAAGGGGATGTCCGGTTTCGATCAGTAGCATCTTTAGGGAAAGTAGGCAATGTAGATACTCCAATCTTTAATTCTCCATATTGCTTACACTCTTTGGCTTTTCCGTTTTGAAATTGTTCTAAAATATCTGTTAGCTGTTCTCCTAAGAAAATAGAGATAATAGCAGGTGGGGCTTCATTTGCACCTAGCCGATGATCATTTCCTGGATTAGATGCAAACATCCGAAGAATTTCTGCATATTCATCAACAGCTTGTATAACAGCCACCAAAAACACTAAAAACTGAGCATTCTCATGAGGGGTAGTACCTGGATCAAGTAAATTTTGACCATCATTAGTACACATAGACCAATTGTTATGTTTTCCAGATCCATTCATCCCTGCAAAAGGCTTCTCGTGCAGTAGACAGGCCAAATTATGGCGATGAGCAACATTCTTAAGTGTTTCCATAACCAATTGATTATGATCCGCTGCCACATTTCCTGTTGTAAAAATTGGAGCAATTTCATATTGAGCAGGAGCTGTTTCATTATGTTTCGTTTTAGCTGAAACCCCTAATTTCCACAATTCATAATCTAACTCTGCCATAAATGCTGAAATACGATCTGGAATATTTCCAAAATAGTGGTCCTCTAACTCTTGACCTTTTGGAGGCATAGCACCAAACAAACTTCTGCCAGCAAATATCAAATCTTTTCGTTGCTGATATAAACTTCTATCTACAAGAAAGTATTCCTGTTCTGCCCCTACTGTTGTAATAACTCTTTTTGCTGTTTGATTTCCAAATAATCGAAGAACCCTCATAGCTTGTTTAGATAGTGCTTCCATGGATCTAAGTAAAGGTGTTTTCGTGTCCAATGCTTCCCCTGTATAAGAACAAAAAGCTGTTGGAATACATAAAGTTACATTACCTGCTGTATCTGCTTTTAAAAAGGCTGGGGATGTACAATCCCATGCCGTATAGCCTCGTGCCTCAAATGTAGCTCGAAGTCCACCTGAAGGAAAAGAAGACGCATCTGGCTCTCCTTTAATAAGAGCTTTACCCGAAAACTCCATAATAGCTCTTCCATCGTCAGTTAAAGAAATAAAAGAGTCATGTTTTCCTGCTGTCATTCCAGTCATTGGTTGGAACCAATGGGTATAATGAGTAGCTCCCCTTTCTATTGCCCAATCCTTCATGGCATTGGCGACAACTTCTGCTATACCTAATGTTAATTTTGCTCCTTCATCTATGGTCCGTTTTAATGCTCTATAAGTATCTTTAGGCAAACGTTGTTTCATAACGCTATCATTAAAGACATTGATACCAAAAATTTCTGTGACCGATTTCTCACAACAACGACTCATCCCAATAAGCCTCCTCGCATAGTCCTTTTTTATAGTACAAAGGCGTACCCAAGCCCCCCTTGAGAACGCCTTTGTTGCCGTTATATAAACTTGATTTATTATATCATACCTTCTTTAAATGTCAATTTTTCTTTCTTTTATTTTGTATCTAAATAAGGATACCTAAATTCCAAAGATTCCTGATTAGGAATGTGGATATAATGAGGAGGCACTGTACCACTCATCACTCGCTCTACTAAAGTAAATTGCTGAGTAACCTTAATTATATTTTGATCCAGCGGGCTCACGATTTGTAGTTGTGTATGCACATCTAGCCAGATTCGATGATTCACTTGATTAATACCCGTGGTTTTAAATTCTGTACCATATTCTATAGTTGCAGTTCCAATCGGAATAACTTCCAGTGGAATAGCGGGCCCTAGGTTAGAAAAAATTTGACTCTTCATAATGTTTCCAATAGGAACGGATATAACTGTTTCACCGATGGTATCCAATTCTTCAGCTAAATAGTCAATTACATCGGAACTAAGAAGGTAAATCTTCATTGTATCGATAGAATAAGCGATGACTTCTTGTTGCTGATTATACTCATAGGATACCAAATCTTTGGATTCCATCTTTTGCTTTGAAATTCCTTTTTTAACAGCTTGACTAATGGCTCGACTTGCTATTGTACTAGCTCTATATTCAGCCATAGTTAAAACTGTTGGCATAACATATCGTTCTAAACTACGAACAGCATAAAGAAGGATAAATACAATAATAGAGAAAATGAGAACAAATCGAATATAACGATATTTTTTTGATTTCTTTTTCCGTGGTTTTCGTCCTTTCAAGTTTCGCCTCATCTTTCCCCTCCTTCCCCTCAAATCTCTAATATCATCCTGTATAAGCTAAGGTTCCGTTTAGAGGGAGTTTTAACTCCCGCTTCAACTTGCCTTTGGTACTAGCATCCTTGCAATTATGTAAGCCCTCGGATAAATTCAAATAAATGGGTCTATACTATATGGTATAAGCCTTGAGACGTTACAATATCATCTCTTTTATCTATATGTTGTAGAAATGTTTCCTATGAAAAAACAGAATTTCTATCTGTACCTTGGTAATTTCTTTTATTTGAAGAATAGATACCTGTTTTTTATCCAATGCTCATAATTAGAGCATATTATACCTCTTTTAACAAACTCGATTTTCTGATATAATAGGTGGGATGATAAGGAGGATTGGTTATGAACTATTCAAAAGAAGCCAATACAAAGAAAAAAAAGAATTATCAATCTAAAAATAAAAAGATTAAGAAAAGAACAGGTATTATTGCTTTTAGAATATTTTTTATTGCTATTTTAATTGCAGGGTTTGCAGGAGTAGGCTCTGTCCTAGGCGTAGTACTAGGTTTTATTAGTACGGCTCCAGAAATCAATGAAATGTACGTGACACCTGAAGGATATGCATCCATTATTTATGATGCTGCCGGAAACGAAATTGCTACTCTGTACGGGGATGAAGCCAACCGTATTTATGTAGAGCTCGATGAAATACCAGTCCATCTTCAAAAGGCTGTTATTGCTATTGAAGATGAGCGCTTCTACGAACATTTTGGTATTGACTTAAAAGGAATTGCTAGGGCTATTGTGAAAAACTTGCAAACAGGTTCTTTCTCTGAAGGAGCTAGTACTCTAACTCAGCAAATTATTAAAAATAATGTTCTTTCAAGCGTAAAAGCCTGGGAACGGAAAATTCAAGAACAATACTTAGCTGTTCAATTAGAAAAGGAAATGGGACCAGACAAAAAAACAAGCAAGGATAAAATCTTAGAAATTTACTTAAATACCATTGCTCTTGGACATAACACACTTGGTGTGCAGGCTGCCTCCCATCGATATTTTTATAAGGATGTATCTGAGTTAAGCTTAGGAGAAAGTGCAGTACTTGCTGCAATTATTCAAAATCCTAGTTATTATACCCCTGTCACTTATCCAGAGAACAACCGCAAGCGCCAACAACGGGTTTTAGACAAGATGTTAGAGCAAGGCTACATCACAGAAGCAGAACATAAAACTGCCTTAGCGGAAGATGTATATGCAAATATACAGCAAGTAAGCCAAAAATTACAGGCCGAATCTCATAATACGTATTTTGTAGATGAAGTTGTTAATCTTGTTATGGAAGATTTGCAAATAAAAAAAGGGCTAAACTCTACCCAGGCATATAATCTACTGTTTCGCGGTGGGCTTAGTATTTATACGACTCAAAGCCCTAAAATACAAGAAATTGTTGATCGCGCCTATACCAATGAGGAACTTTTCCCTCCAAAAAGCATGGATTATGAAATTAAGGCTATGTATGAAATCTCTGTACAACATAAAGATAAAGAAAAAGGGCTTAAACATTACTACCGTGAAAAACTACTTCCTAATCCGGAAAGTATTGATACTTTTATTGCTTCTATAAAAGAAGAAATTGTTGAGCCTGGCGATAAGATTGTAAATGAAAAATTACTCAAAGCACTTCAACCCCAATCTGCCTTTGTTATTATGGATCATGAAACTGGGGAAGTTCAAGCCATCGCTGGTGGACGAGGTCCAAAAGAGGCTAGCCAAACGTTCAATAGAGCCACTCGTTCTTTAAGACAGCCAGGCTCTGTATTCAAAGTTTTGGCTTCTTATGCACCTGCTGTTGATGCTATGGGTTATACCCCTGCCACAGTGATCGATGACGTCCCTCTTTCTATAGAAATTCCTGGCCAACCTGTTTATCAACCTCGAAACTGGTATGACCATCAACAATTCAATTATTGGGGACTATCACCTGTACGCTTAGGTATTGAACAATCTATGAATATATTAGCTGTCAAAACATTGATGTCCGTCGGCATTAATACAAGCTTTGACTACTTATTAAACTTTGGATTTACAACCCTAATTGATACTGTGGATGCAAGCGGAAGAACAGATAAAACGCCTTCTCTTGCATTGGGCGGCATCACTGGAGTAAACCTCCTAGAACTCACAGCTGCTTATGGTGCAATAGCTAACAATGGAGTTTATGTAAAACCTATTTTCTATACAAAAATCCTTGACCACGATGGTAATTTACTAATTGAAAATACACCTAGTACCAGACGAGTGCTAAAAGATACCTCTGCCTTTTTGCTAACAGATATGATGAAAGGAGTACTTACAAGAGGTACGGGCCGTCTAGCTCAATTTAGTAAGATTAAAATGCCTCTGGCAGGTAAAACAGGAACCACTAATGACGATAAAGATTTAATTTTTGTTGGATATAGTCCTTACTATGTAGCTGGAATTTGGATGGGACACGATACACCAAAGCGCCTACGGTATGATAAAAGCTACCATAATATTATTTGGAAAACCATTATGGAAGAAATTCATCAGGAGCTTCCTTATAAAGAATTCCCTACTCCTAATAATATTGTGAGTGTACAAATTTGCGCCGATTCTGGTAAGCTAGCTGTAGATGGCCTATGTAATTTAGACCCTAGAGGCTCTCGTCTCCGAACAGAACTTTTTGTAGTGGGTACAGAACCTAAAGAACCTTGTGATGTTCATGAGAAACATGTAGTCTGCTCAGCCTCTGGCCGTCTTGTAACTGAATATTGTCCAGAAGATGAACATGTGGAAAAAGTCTTTATTCGAAGACCTACTCCTGTTCCTCCTGAACTCTTTGCTGATGCTAAGCCCCCTCGCATCCGTGATGCAGAATACGAAGTTCCTACAAATTTAGAAGAAGCTTACTGTGATGTACATGGGCCCCATACTACTGATCCGGATTTACCAAACCTACCTTGGGATGATTTTTACAATCCTGGTGATCCTAATGATACGGAAGATCCCGAAATTAATAATCCAGGCAATGAAAACAATGGCAACGGAAACAATAGCCCTGGGAACGGAAATAACGGTAATGGTAATAACAACGGGAACGGAAATAATGGCAACGAAAATAACGAACACAATAATGTGCCCTTTGATCCTTTTGCTCCACCCCAATCTAGTATTAGTGATCCTAGTGTCAGCGTAGATAGTTTTTCTTATCCCAAATATTAAAAATCAATCATCGACAAACTAAAACAAAAAAGTTTCTTCCAGTAATATGGAAGAAACTTTTTTGTTTTATTCTTTTGCCTTTGGATTAAAAATAACAGCCGATAAAAATCCAAATAAAATGGCAGCAGTAACACCTGCAGCAGTTGCTTTTAATCCACCTGTGAAGATACCAAAGAAGCCATCATTGGTCACATCTTCCATTACACCTTTGGCTAGGGCATATCCAAATCCTACAATGGGAACTGTCGCTCCTGCTCCACCAAACTCAACGATAGGTTGATAAAGACCAAGCCCTGTTAGCAACGTACCTGCAACAACAAAAATAACCAATATTCTACCAGACATTAGTTTTGTTCGATCCATTAAAATCTGTCCAATAATACAGATAATTCCACCTACCAAAAATGCTTTTAGATATTCCATATGGAAACCTCCTATTCCAAACTACTTTCTATAACAACAGCGTGAGCAATCCCAGGAATACTTTCTCCTTGTTGGGTGCTTAAAGGACTAAGAAGTGCTCCTGTTGGTATGAAAAGCACCTTTTTAAAGGTTTCTTTTTGCATCTCTTTTAAAATATATCCTGTAAAAGTCACACCTGCACATGCGCATCCACTACCACCGGCATGAGTATCTTGAGTATCAGCATCAAAGATTTCCACACCACAATCTGTATAATTTTTACTCAAGTCATATCCCTGCTCATTTGCCATTTCTATTACCAACTGCTTACCTACACTGCCTAAATCTCCTGTAACAATCAAATCATAATCTTCTGGCTTGCGATTTGTATCAATAAAATGCTGAATCATTGTATCTACTGCAGCTGGTACCATAGAAGCTCCCATATTCATGGGATCTTTTATGCCAAAATCAACAACCTTCCCTATGGTTGCATAAGTAATATAGGGGCCGGTCCCTTTTTTACTAAGAACAACAGCACCACTTCCTGTTACTGTCCAACTAGCGGTAAGAGGACGTTGAGTTCCTAATTGTAAAGGAGAACGAAATTGTTTTTCTGCACTACTATGATGACTAGATGTTGCTCCAACAATATAATCTGCATATCCCCCATCAATCATCATTGCGCCTAAAGCCATTGACTCAGCCATAGTAGAACAAGCTCCATACAGGCCTAAGAAGGGACGTTTTAACTCCCTCATAGCAAATGTTGTAGCGATTAACTGATCCAGTAAATCTCCTGCAAGAATATATTGAATTTGCTCCATATTGATTTTTGCATTTGAAACTGCTTGCTGTATTGCTTCCTTTAAGAGCTTGGTTTCTGCTTTTTCCCAAGTATCTTCTCCCCATAAAATATCATCTAAAATCAGATCAAAATAAGAAGCTAGAGGACCTTTTCCTTCCTTTGGCCCTACTATAGAGGCTGCTGATAAAATAGTGGGTGGTTTCTCAAATCGTACACTTTGCTCGCCAAGATGTTTTTGCACTGTCAATCCCCTTCCTTTTATATTTAATGAATAAAATAGTGATATAAACCCACTAATACAGATGCAATGACTCCATAAACAATGACAGGGCCTGCCACAGTAAACATCTTAGCCCCTAATCCAAAGATATAGCCTTCTTTTTTAAATTCTATAGCTGGAGAAGCAACTGCGTTTGCAAACCCTGTGATAGGAATAACAGAACCTGCTCCTGCATATCTTCCAATACTGTCATAAACATCAATTCCTGTTAAAAAAATACTAATAAAAATAAGACTAATGCTAGTAATCATAGAAGCATCATCTTTGTTATATCCTAAACTTTTAATAACATTTATCATTACTTGTCCAAAAGTACAGATAAGCCCTCCTACAAAAAAAGCCCAAGCACAATTGACTATTAAATTTGATTTAGGTGAAACTTCATCTACCCGCTTTTGAAATTTCTGTTTTTTGTTTTGTCCTTGATCCATGGTAAAACCTCCTGTTTTACACTCTATAGAATAAAAAATATGCCTTGATTGTTTTTGTTTTTATTGATTCACTCCAAGCACTAAAAAATGCGCCAAAGAACCTATCAGCTTGCCAAGTGCTATGGATAGAAGTAAAATTGCTACTCCTTGTTTTATGCTAACCCGCTCAGTCATAACTGGAAATACATCAATTACTTCTGCTAAGGAAACAGCCAATGTCCCAACAAATATACCTATTAATAAAGCTGAAATCACAACTGCGATAGATCCCAAAGGAATTTGAAAATGAAAAATCATAGAAAGTGTTCCAAAAACACCACCTGCTGTAATGCAATCTTCATATAATGGAATATAATGAGACGTCTTTGTTTTGTTAGCCATAGTTGGAATAATCCCAATTCCTGCGATAAATCCAAAAACACCACCTGCTACAATCCCTCCTGCCCCAAATCCAATCAAAATTAAAATTAACCCTTTCCACCACATAATTAATCCCCTTCTTTTTCTTCATTTAAAAAGGCGACCATACTTTCTTCAACATCTTTTTGATAGGTAACCATCTCCACTTCTATAGGAGTAGGGTCTTCTGAAAAACGTTTGGAAAAAAAGTGGTTAAAGAAAATTACAATTCCTAGAAATAATCCTATAGAATAAGGTATTTCTATCAAATAAGGGTCTTCTATTCTAGTTCCCATTAAAATCTCATAAATATCTTGGAAAGTTTCTGAAATACCTACATCTGTATGAAAAGTCATAATGGTAATAGCTGATCCTGCAAAAACAGTAAGTCCAATAAAAACAATTTTAATTCCCAACCATAGCTTAGATACTTTGACCCTTTCAGGGTGATATTCAATCAACACATTCTCTGCGCCTATATTGGAAATATCTACATCTGAAAACGATTCTTTAACCTTTTTAATTATATCCATAATAGAAATGACATAAGTTCTTTTCTTTTCTTCTGGAATGTCTAATAATTTAAGTTGTTCAATTTTATTTTTTAATTGAGGTGGGGCAATAACATCTGCTACATCCTGGATACGTATTTGCCTTTTTCCTTCAATCAAATATTTTGTTTTTGAATTAATGTAAATAACCATGGAATTCACCTAAAAAAGCATGCTGTAACAGCTCTTCACTTTCTATTATTTCCTCTATACTATAACTATCTTCTTTTGTTAACAACTCTTCAATAGCTTTACTTTCTAGTTCTATATCTTTTATATCCTTGTTTGCTGGCACTGTATCATCTATTATACTCATCACAAAAATTCCTTTTGATATAATAGGACGATTCTTTGCTTGATAAAAATGATATACTAGAATAGATCCTAAACAAATAATACAAATGCCCATCACAAGTAATATCCATTTTTTTCTTATACTTAACTCCATTTGGTTTCTCCTCCTTTATATCACATAGTCGATTAATATTATATTAATCTTAAATTATTTTTTAGATTTTATTTAAAGTTTCTTCTATCTTTATTTTAAAACAAAATCATTTCTTTATGCTAACAACAAATTCCAATATCATAAGAAGATTTTAGTAGCCTATAAGGAAAGAACTTTTTTTGAGATAAAAAAAAAGTGCAAAAATGCACCTTCTCAAGCGAACTAGGAGAGTTTACTTCCTTGTAAGCAAGATAAACTTTTCTAGTTCAAAAAAAGAAATGTCACTATGAGCCAAACATTTCCCTCATTTGAATTAAAATTCTTTTTTCAATTCTTGATACTTGTACTTGTGATATTCCAATCATCTTCGCAATTTCAGATTGAGTTTTATCCTTAAAATATCTCATAAAAATAATTTCTCTCTCTTTAGGTTCTAGCTTCTCAATCATTTGCCGCAAAGCAATCATATCTATCATTGTATTTTCTTCATCGATTTTTTGTTCTAATTTATCAATTAAAAATATAGGATTTCCATCTCCTTGATGAATCGTACTATATAAAGATTCTACGTCGGCACCTGCTTCCAAAGCCATAACCAGATCCTCTACTGGAACATCCATGATATCTGCTAATTCTTGAATTGTCGGTTCTCTACCTCTATCTTTGGTCATTTTTTCTTTTTCTATTCTAGCTTTTTGTGCAATTTCTTTTAAGGAACGACTGACTTTAATCATACCGTCATCTCGTAAAAATCGCTTAATTTCTCCCATAATCATAGGCACGGCATAAGTAGAAAAACGAACGTCATAACTTAAATCAAACTTATCAATAGATTTAATCAAACCTATACTTCCGATCTGAAAGAGATCTTCTAACTCATGCCCACGATTCTTAAATCGCTTTACAATGCTCCAGACCAAGCCTATATTTCCTTCTACTAATTGGTCACGAGCAACTTTATCACCTGCTTGGGCTTTTTTAATGAGTTCTACGGTTTTTTCCATTCTTTCCACACCTTCTTTTTGGTTTTCATACACTATGCAGCCGTTTGTTCATGCATATCGTGGTCCCCTGTCCTAATATGGATTGCACTACTATTTCATCCATAAAGGTTTCCATTACCGTAAATCCCATCCCTGAACGTTCTAATTCTGGTTTTGAAGTATAAAGTGGTTCCATGGCTTGCTCAATATTGTGGATCCCCTTACCCCTATCCTGAATTTCAATAGACACTAAATTTCCTTCTAAACGACAACTTACATAGATAATTCCATCTCCATTTTCATATCCGTGAATCACTGCATTGGTAACCGCTTCTGAAACTGCTGTTTTAATATCAGAAATTTCTTCTAGAGTCGGATCCAGCTGAGAAACAAAAGCTGCTACTGCCACCCTTGCAAACGCTTCATTTTGGGATTTACTCATAAACTCCAACTTCATTTCATTTTCATATTGCATTTTTTTTCCCCCTATTGCAGCATTTTTATTGCTTCGTCCATCTGTTCATATTTATGAATAATTTTATGTAATCCAGATAATTGAAAGACCCTTTCAATTTGAGGTTGCAAATGGACAATTGCTACTTGTCCTCCCTGCTGACTAATATTACGATATCGCCCCATGATAACACCAATACCTGAGCTATCCATAAAGGTAATATCTGAAAAATCAAAGATAATATTCCTTGCATAAGATCGATCATAAGCTTTATCTATTTTCTCTCTTAGCATTTCTGAACTATGATGATCAATCTCCCCTTGTATTTTTACAATCATATTTCTACCTTGTACTTTACACGCTAATTTCAAGTCATTACCTCCTTCTTCCTTTTATAGATAAACTTGTCCATATTTATATTATATGCAATATTCCTTTTTTTGTAAAGCAAAACTTATATATCTAGATATGCGCACAAAAAGTGTACATTTTCCAAGTAAACTAGGAAAGTTTGATTCCTTGCAATCAAGGCAAACTTTCTTTGTTCATAAAAAAATACCAAATAAATTTGGTATTTTAAGAAGGTTTGAGCCTTTGTAAACGTGTTCTAGCATTATTCCTTTGATTCGTATTTGGGTACTGTTCTAAAAGTTTTTCATAAACCTCTATTGCCTTTTTAGTTTCTCCTATATTTTCATGAATAGCACCTATAAAATATAAAGCATCATCGGAAAAATATTCATTTTGTGAATAACGTAAAGATTGCTCAAATAGATATTGAGCTTCTATATATTTAGCTGCGTCATTTTTACCTTGATTATAATTACGAACACCTTGATCGTAAAAAATTTTGGCAGCTTTAGGATATACCGTCTGTACCCATTGTTCATGGGTCGCTTGTTGCTCTGAATTTAATAGTGAGGTATCTATGGCATAAATCAATGGGGCTGCCTCTTCTACTTTATTTTGTTGTACTAATAAAGAAATTTGTTGTATTTTTTGAATTTCATCTAGTCTTTTTTGTTCTTCTGCTAACGTTTTATTAGTTGTCTCTAAAGTGCTATTTTCTTGCTGAAGTTGTTGAATCTGAGCTTGATAATTAGCAATATCAGTTTCTATCTTCTGCCGATCCTGCTGAGCCTTTTGTTGAACCTGTGTAATTTCTTGTTTCAACTCATTAACTTTGTTTGGAATAACTAAAATGTACATTAGCGCCGCCATACACACTGCCCCTGTTACAAACAGACCAATAAAATTTAATGCTCCCCAATTGCTTCTCTGTTTTTGGTTCGCTTTTTGGTACCCCTGTCTGGAATATTGAGGAACGCTTCGTTGCACTTCTCTTTTTGGCTTTTCTGTTGTCACCGGGCGAATTTTATTTGGTTTTAGGTGTTGATAATATCGAAGGGCAAGTGGATGATAATGATCAATAGATAAAGCTTGTTCAATAGCTTCTAAAGCTCGTGCTGGTTCGCCGGATTTAATTGCACAAAGGGCAAGTAAGCAATGGGCTTCGACAAACTTGGGGTGAAGAAGAACAATAGATTTTAGCTGAATATACGCCATATCCTCACTTTTTTGCTGTAATGCTTGTAGAGCTTGATTGTATTTTTTAATGGCTTCTGTTTGCTTTTCTAAGGTTCTTTTATCATTTTGTACTTGCTTCATATAAGTAAAAGCAAGGTTATCTTCTTTTTGAAAATTAGAACTAAGGACCCAATGTTTAAGTGCCAAGCCTATTTGTCCTATTTCATAATATACAAGCCCTAGTAAGTTATGGGCCTGTATATTGCTTTTATCAAATAATAAACTTTTTTGTAAAGATGCAATTGCCCCTGTTAAATCACGATTGTTGGCCTGTTCTAAACCTTGATTATATAGTTTCTTAGAAATTAGTTGGATTTTTTGTGTAACTGAAGTATCTATTGGATATTTCACCCGCCTCTACTCCTTACTATTATTTTGTTTCTGCTGCTTAGCAATGACCTGTAGAACATCGATCATATCTTGAATCTCATTTGATTTAATAGATTTCTCAATCTCATCCACTTCTAAAAAAGGCTTATATTTTTTCAGTTCCTCTTTAAAATCATTCATTTTTTCTCACCCTTTGCGTTGTTTTTATTCCCCCTATTAAATATAAAGATCCGATTCCACATAAAATATCCTCCACTTGTACTACATTTTTTGCAAGTTCAAGAGCTTTTCCAATATCTTTTTCTTGGTAAATAGCAATTTCTCTCCCCTCTACCAATGCAGCAAGCTTTTCAGTTGCAACTGCATGAGGATGGTCTGGTTCTGTGAAAATAATGCCATGAATATGTGGAATGAGTTGTCCCAACATTTGTTCATATGCCTTGTCTTTTAAAACCCCAAAAATAATGTAGATTTTTCTATCTTCTGCCTGCTCTAAAACCGTTTCTAGAAAAGCTTTGATTCCTTCTGGATTATGGGCTCCATCTAGAATGAACAGCGGTTTTTTTGATATGATTTCCATCCGCCCTGCCCATTCTGTATGAGCTAAGCCTGCTCGAATAGCTTCCTCTGAAATTAAAACTTGCTGTTGTCTAAGAACTGCAATTGTAAGTAATACAGTACATACATTTCTGATTTGATATGTACCTAATAAAGATAAAAATAGATCCTCATACTTTATATACGTATTATTTATAGAAAATCTTACTCCTTCTAGAGTTTGTTCATAAATAGAAAGGTCCTCTGTCTTTGCAAAATAAAAGGGGATTTTACGTTCCTTAGCAATTTCTTTAACTATATTATACACTTCTTCTTGGGTACAAGACAAGACAGTTGGACGATTTTCTTTCATAATACCCGCTTTTTCCCAAGTAACTTCCGAAAGGGTGCTTCCTAAAATGTGAGTATGATCCAATGCTATAGAAGTAATAACAGATACCAAAGGTTCTTTAATAATATTTGTAGCATCTAACCGCCCGCCCAACCCTACTTCCAAAATTACAAAATCTACTTCTTGCTGTGCAAAGTAAGTAAATGCCATAGCAGTAATATATTCGAAAAAACTGGGATGATTTTGCCCTGATTGTACCATTTCTTCACATTGCAAACGTATTTCAGTAGCAATAGCTGCAAAGTCTTTGTTAGATATAGGTCTCCGGTTCACTTGTATGCGTTCATTGTAGCACTCCAAATGCGGTGATGTAAAAAAACCCACTTTATACCCTTGTGCTTGTAATATGGAACTTAACATAGCACAAACAGAACCTTTCCCATTGGTTCCTGCTACGTGAATAATCTTCAATCTTTCCTGAGGGTTTTCTAGCTGGTTCATAAGATAAATCATATTATCTAAACCCTTTTTTTTACCGAAAAACTGTATTGAATCAATATATTTTATGCTTTCTTCATAAGTCAAAAGAAATCCTCCTATCTTGATATATAAATTAAAAAGTATGTTCATAGATTAGTCTATCCAAAATTATGCATATAATAAAGGATGTGGGTATCCCCACATCCTTTATTATATCTTATTACTAAAAGATTGAATAGATGATCTTTTATTTTCTTAACATATTCAGTCTTTCTTCTACTTGTTTCTTCATATCCTCATATTTTTTTTGTTTCTGACGCTCTTCTTCTACAACAGATTCTGGTGCTTTGTTTATGAAACCTGGATTGCTTAATTTTTTCACTACCCGGTCAACTTCTTTCACTAGTTTTTCCCGCTCTTTTTCAAGGCGATCAAGTTCCTTACTAATGTCGACTAATTCAGCAAATGGAATAAAGATACTAGCTCCAGGAATCACTGTAGATACTGCATCTTCCCCAATATTTTCTTTGTTATCTTGAATTATAACTTCACTAGCATAGGCTAAGCTTGAGAAGAATATACGCCCTTTTTCAAATGTATTTCGTATTTCTTCAGCATCAGATACAATAAATACGGTTGCTTTTTTAGAAGGAGGTACATTGAGCTCTGTACGTAGATTTCGAATACTTCTAATTCCTTCCTTCATTAGCTCAATTTCTTTTTCTTCTTGGGCAAAATTCCATTCTTCTTGATACTCCGGCCAAGCTGAAAGCATGATGGTTGGTTCTTCCTCTTGTACATAAGTGAAAATTTCTTCTGTAATAAAAGGCATATAAGGATGAAGTAATTTTAACGCATGAATTAAAACGGTTTTTAGAGTCCAAAGTGCCCCTGGTTTGGTTGGATCTTCATCATTATATAAACGTGGCTTGACCATTTCAATATACCAATCGCAAAACTCTTCCCAGAAAAAATCATATAATTTTTGAACTGCAATACCTAGTTCATATTTATCCATATTATCTGTAACTTCTTTAACAAGTGTATTTACTTTAGATAGAATCCACCGATCTGCCGGAGTAAGATCTGCTAAAGGTACTGCCTCTACTTTAGATTCTTGAATATGCATTAGCATAAAACGAGATGCGTTCCAAATTTTATTTGCAAAATTTCGACTGGCTTCTACTCGCTCATTATAAAAACGCATATCATTTCCTGGCGCATTTCCTGTCACTAAAGTTAGACGAAGAGCATCTGCCCCATATTGATGAATCACTTCTAAGGGATCAACACCATTGCCTAGGCTTTTACTCATTTTACGCCCTTGTGAATCACGTACCAAACCATGAATCAATACATCTTTGAAAGGAATTTCCCCTACATGCTCTAGACCTGAAAACACCATTCGTACAACCCAGTAGAAAATAATATCATACCCCGTAACAAGTACATCTGTAGGGTAGAAATACTCTAGATCTTCCGTTTTTTGAGGCCATC
The DNA here is from genome assembly GCA_012799415.1 of Candidatus Epulonipiscium sp. Taxonomy (GTDB): domain Bacteria; phylum Bacillota; class Clostridia; order Lachnospirales; family JAAYNZ01; genus JAAZLH01. The sequence goes on from JAAZLH010000161.1 coordinate 24,694, forward strand.
CTAAAGTTGAAAAAGGCCACAGTGCAGAACTAAACCAAGTATCTAATGTGTCTTCGTCTTGAACGAGGCGGTCACTCCCACATACAGAACAAGTATCTGGCTGTTCTTTCGCTACAGTGATTTTTTTACAGCTATCACAGTAATAAGCTGGGATTCGATGTCCCCACCAAAGCTGTCTAGAAATACACCAATCTCTGATATTATCTAACCAATGAAGATAAGTTTTCCCAAATCGTTCAGGAACAAAATGAAGATCTCCATTTTTGAGTGCATCAATGGCTGGGCCTGCTAGTTCTTCCATCTTAACAAACCATTGCATTTTAACCATAGGTTCAATAACACAATTACAGCGATCATGTAAACCAACATTATGGGTATGATCTTCTATTTTAATCAAATATCCCTCAGACTCTAAATCTGCTACAATAGCTTTTCTAGCTTCATAACGATCCATTCCTTCATACTTACCTGCTTCTTCATTCATCACCCCGTTATCATGCATAACATTAATTTGTGGTAATTCATGACGAAGTCCTACCTCAAAGTCATTAGGATCATGGGCAGGTGTAATTTTAACAACTCCTGTTCCAAAATCTTTTTCAACATATTCATCTGCAATAATTGGGATCTCACGATTCATAAGGGGTAGGATAACCGTCTTCCCAATGTATTTTTGATACCGCTCATCATCGGGGTGCACGGCTACTGCTGTATCTCCTAACATGGTTTCAGGTCTTGTTGTAGCAATTTGAATATATTCCTCTGTACCTTGAATAGGATATTGAATATGCCAGAAATATCCTTGTTTTTCTTCATGTTCAACTTCTACATCAGAAATACTGGTTTTACATTGAGGACACCAGTTAATAATCCTTGCGCCACGATAAATATATCCTTTTTCATAAAGACGGATAAAAACTTCTGTCACTGCTTCAGAAAGTCCTTCATCTAAGGTAAAACGTTCCCTATCCCAATCACAGGAACTGCCTAACTTCTGAAGTTGTTTAATAATTTGTCCACCGTATTTTTCTTTCCACTCCCAAGCTCGCTTCAAAAATCTTTCTCTACCTAAATCAGCCTTTGTAAGACCTTCTTTAGCCATATCTTCTACAATTTTAAGTTCTGTAGCAATACTAGCGTGGTCTGTACCGGGCTGCCAGAGGGCATTGTACCCTTGCATTCGTTTCCAACGAATTAAAATATCTTGTAAAGTATTATCCAGGGCGTGTCCCATATGAAGCTGCCCTGTAATATTGGGCGGGGGAATTACAATAGTAAAAGGTTGTTTACTATGATCCACTTCTGCCTTGAAATACCCCTTGTCCATCCATAATTGATATAACCGATCCTCCACCTGAGAAGGATCATAGGTTTTTTCTAAATTTTGACTCATCTTATTTCCTCCTTATCCTGATAAAACATCTTACATCTGCAAAAAACAATAAAAAAGCTTCTTTTCATCCTTGTATAAGGACGAAAAGAAGCTATCTTTCCGTGGTACCACCTTAGTTCCTAGATATTTCTAGGCTCTTTTACACTAGTAACGAAGTGATCATCCGTCTATACCTACTAAAGTTCAGTATAGAAACTCCAGAGCTACCTTCCACCACTTTTTATCCTAGAAAATCTTCCAGCCTTGGATTTTCCTCTCTGTAGAAAAAGATAGTGTACTCCTCTCCTTCATCGTCATTCTTTTATTAAATCTATTTCTTCTATGTTACAAAATTACTATTTGTTTGTCAAGGATTCTTTGCTTTATTTAGCATATTAAGAAAATCATCCAATGATTGGGCTCCTGATATTCTGTATTTATCATTAAATATATAGGTAGGTACAACTTCTATCTTTAACTCTTGGGCAGTTTTTTGATCTTTTTCAACTTCTGCCGAATATTGATCTGACTGCAACATAAGAAGAGTTTTTTCTTTATCTAATCCTGCTTCTTTGGCTATCTGACTTAATACCGAGTGGTCATCAATATCTAATCCTTCAGCAAAATGGGCATGCAACAGGCGTTCTGTTATTTCTTTGTCTTTCTGAACTTCTTTTGCATAATAATTTAATCGATGAGCATCAAAAGTATTAGCTGGTATCATATTTTTATAGTCATAAACAAGCCCTACTGCTTCAGCAAGGGTAACTGCTTGTTCTATCATCTTTTGAGCCTGTTCTCTCCCTATTTTATAGTTATCAGCCAAATCTTGAACCACATCAAAGCCTCTATCCCTCTTGCTACGAGAATCTAATTGAAAGCTTTTATAATTGATTTTTATACTATTTGCGTAATCAAATTTTTTTACTGCTGTCTCAAAAACCTTTTTACCAATATAACAAAAGGGACAAACAAAATCTGACCATATATCAATCTTCATTCTCACATCTCCTTATAAATAATCTCCTAACATTTATTACTACATATTTAGTCAAGTTTTCTCTTTATTTATGGTAGCCTTGCAACCATCTTTCTTTTTAATTCTTCACACGCTTTACAAAATACAATTATTCCCTACTTCTTATATTGTTAAACACATTATGATAATACAACTGGAAACCTCTATATTAACAAAAAATAATGGGCCTTCATTCTATGATTTAACTGGTAGAATGAAGGCTCTATTATTATAAGTCCATCTTATTTAGAAGATCTCGTAATGTTTTTAGTTCTTCTTTGGTCAAAGTAACACCCTTTCCCATTTTTTGATGCTCAGGCGCCCAGTCACGAATATCATATTTAGGAGTGTTCTCATTCCAACTGATTAGATTCAACTCTTTTTGCCAACCTCTTGAACCTTCCGCAAGCACACCAATTGTTTCTATAATCTCATATTTGATTTCTGCCATGTTGTCTAATCTCCTTTATCTTTGCTCTTCCTTCTTCAAAAATTCTTTTACAAACTCATCATCATTTAAATGTGGGTACATTGCATAAACCCTTTCAATTTCTTCTAATTGCCCTGGGGAAAGAACTTCCTCTTTATTTAGAGTAGATATATTCTTCATCAATCCTTGCTTATATAATACTTGATGAATTCCCACAATACATCCTTTAAAATTATGAGCTGTATCAAAGACAGCACTATTTACATCTGTAACCTCTGCTGCTAAGGTTAAGAGTCCTGGGGTTATTTGGTCTTTGACAACGGCTTTCTTAATTTCATGAAACATTTTTACTACGTTACCTGTCCATATAGACCAATGCCCTAATAATCCCCCTACAAAAGAACAAGTAATGGTTTCTCCATCTTTTATAAATTGGTATTTAGTTATTAAATCATTAACAATATTATCATCATTCCCCGTATATAAACTAATTTCTTTTCTCCGTCTACTAAAAGCAACAGCACGAACAACATCTAGAGATAAATATCGATCAAAGGCAGCTACTTTAATTGCTACTACATTGTTAATATCACAAACCCTTTCCCAGTAGTTATAGGTAAAAACTCTTCCTCCAACAGCGGGTTGAAGATAAAATCCTATAACTGGTATAATTGCAGTCACTTGCTTGGTACGCTCTACTAACTGATCTTCACTATAATCATTTAACCCTCCTGGGCTAAGTAAGACTGCATCGTAGCCCATTCTTGAAGCGATGATTGCCTCTTTAACAGCCTGATCAGTAGGTCCACATGCTCCGGCTACCAAAATAATTGTTTTTCCTGTACGGGATTCAAAAGTCTGTACTTCCTCAGCGGTAATACTCAATATTTTTTCAAATAGATTCACTTCTGGATCTCTAATTTCAAATTGGGTTGTATGGACAGCGGTTGCTATTCCCCCAACACCTGCTTCTAAATAATATCGTATCAGCCTTCTTTGCCCTTCTTCATCTAACTCTAGACTTTCATCCAAAACTAATGGAATGGCTGGTATCACTGTACCTTCTCTGAGAATCCGTAAAGCTTCCTTTCTCATTAGTAATTCCCCTCCCTTTCTTCAAAGTGGGTTGGTATATTCAGTTGATGTCCTCCATCTAAAATCCATTCTGCCTGCCACTGAATTAATTGATTCAAACTGACAGATGGATAGCCGAAAATTTCAAAACACTTAGAAGCATTATTTAAATAAGCAGTATCACTTTCTATGCCCATAAATTTAGGTGCTTTTCCTAAATACTTTCCTAATAGCCCTGCTGCATATCGTACAGATACAGTTTCGGGTCCTGTTATATTTAATCTAGTTGCTGGAGAAGATGCAAATAATAAAGAGCGAATAGCAACCTCATTAGCGTATCCCTGCCATATACAATTAAAATTTCCTGAATGTAAATCAATGACTTCATCATTCAGAATCTTATTGGCTAAATCACTAAGTACACCATAACGTAAATCAATAGCATAGTTTAAACGATAGATTAAAACTTTGGTATTGTACTCATTGGCTGCATATTCAAAGATACGTTCTCTACCTAAAGTACTCATAGCATAATCCCCTATGGGTGCCGTCGGTGAATCATCTATGGAACCACCACTATGAATGGGGACCATGGGATATAAATTTCCTGAAGAAAAGACAACAATCTTACTTCCTTTAAATTTCCTAGCTACAAGGGATGGCAACATAACATTAGTTGCCCACGTTTCACTTTCATTTCCTTTGGTGCCAAATTTCTTAGCCGCCATATAAATAATATTATCTACATAAGGTAATGAATCAATGGCACCTTCTGCCATTAGATCCATACTGATGGTTTCAATACCCCGTTGATTTAATTCTTTAGCAATACTTGGGTTTGAAAATCTGGATACAGCACATATCTTTTTATCAATGCCTGCTGCCGTACAAGCATTTTTGGCTAATAAGGCCAAAGACGGCCCCATCTTCCCACCAGCTCCTAATATGTAGATATCACCTTGAATCTTTTTTATATCTTCAATAAGCCCCTCTGATGGTGTTGTTAGTAAACTCTCTAGCCTTTCTTCTGTCCACATCTATATTCCTCCCTTCATTTTACCTACTATACTATTATCTAAACATTCTCTATTTTAGTATAACATTGGTTGCTAAAAAGGTAAACTAGCAAAACAATCTCCTTTAGATATTCAAAAATTTTTACTAGAAACTCTAAATAACGTAAGCCTTTTTTAGATATGTTTAATTCAAGCTTTCAACGAATATTTCAGTAATATTTGCTATTTTTTCATACTCAATATCATGAACATAATGTGGACAATCCAAGATAATTATCTCTCCATTTTTAATATCTTTTATGTAATTTTTCTGAAAAGATATCCATTTACTCTCATCCCAGCCGGTTCCTTGCCCATTAGATAAAAACATTAGCATTGGAATATTGGGCACTCCATTTTCTCTCACTTTTTTTGCACTTATTTTGATTTCCTGTACTTCATTTAACATTGTTTTTGTTGCTGTTCTTCGGTAAAAAATGACTTTATATAATTCTTTTTCCTCATCTGTTAATGTTCCATATTTTATAGCATCGCTTTCTGTTATACCAGGAATCCATCTTGTAATTCCTACATTAGCAGCAAAAGCTGCTAATTTTATCATAGGCGTATTGATATTATAGTCCTCATAAGATTCTGGAACAGCCATGTCAAGCCCTACAATTGCCATTATTTCATCTGGATACTTCTGAGCCCAATATAACGCTTCAATTCCCGCCATTGAGTGAGGGCACAAAATATATGGTCCACTTATTTGAGCCTTTGAAAGCGCCTCTCTTGTTTCAAATAAAACAATCTCAATATTTCTATCTACATCTACAACATCGCTAAATCCATACCCTGCTTTTTCTACCACAGCAATCCTATATTTATCACTTAACAAAGAATATAGCGACCTAAAATCCAAAACTGGAGAAGATGTTCCTCCACCAGACATAAAGACTAATGTAATATCTCCTTGTCCTTCTGTATACACATGCATCTGATGCCCATTCACTTCTACCATCTGTCCATTGGGCACGAATAACTTGTCTTCTTTAGATAAATACAATCTATGATTAATATAACTAATCAGAAGGATTATAATAATTATTATAATCATCATTCCCCCAAAGGTTAGTATCTTTTTCATATCATCCTCCAAAATTAAATGCATCTATTTTCATTATTTAAAAAATATCTTAATCCGCACTCTTCTTCTCAAGTCTTCTATCTTTAATTATTGTATTGTAATATTTCTTAAGTTTTTTATAAACTTTTTAGTCCTTTATTTTATGCTTTTTATCATATCCTAGCATAGAGTTTGTTTAGCTCAGTTTTACTTTCTTTCCAAGTAGGCAAAAACCTGTCCATGAGTGTAATAAAGCGTGGTCCATGGCCCCGTTCTAAAAAATGTACCATCTCATGAACTACGATATATTCTAAACAATGGAGGGGCATTTTGGCTAATTCTAAATTGATCCAAATTCTTTTAGCCCCTATATTACAGGTCCCCCATCTGGTTTTCATCTGCTTTACACCAAATTCTAAAACTTGGACATTCATTTCTTTTTCCCATTTCTCGATCAGTGGTGGAATTAAAAGTTTTAGTTCTTTCCGGTACCATTCTTTTATTATTTTTTCTTTTTGTTCTTTGGTACTGTTCTCTTTTACATATAAATCAATATATTTTTTATTGCGAATTTCAACTGTAGGCGGATTCTTCTTTATAGGAACTATATTTAGGAAATATTTCATCCCTAAAAAATAATGATCCTCTCCTGATTGATACACTTTTTCAGCAACTCTTTCTTGACCTTCAAACTTTTTCTGTTGTTTGCGTATCCAAGATAATTTAGATATAGCAAACAATCTAATGGTTTCATCTTGCATTTTTTTAGGTGCAGAAATTCTCACGGCTCCATTAGGTGGATGAACAGATAGATTAATATTTTTAACATTCTTTTTTGTGATTTCAATTTCAATGTCAGATATGATTAACTTTTTCATTCTAGAATTCCTTGTTTTTTATTTTTTTCTTCCACAATCTTTTTTATACTATATCTCTTTATTATATCAGTACTCAGCTCTGATGCAATACTCTGATATTTTATGATCTTAACCCTGGCAAATAACGCTAGTCTTTCTATTTCTTATAATATTCTTTGTATTTACAACCTTCTTGAACCCAGCGTCAAAAAACATCCTTTTTGGGAGAAGTCTTGAATCAGCATAATATAAACAAATATCCTATTTTAAAAATGTTAGCTGGCCATTCCTGTACGATTCCATCTTTCTATCTATTACTTTGTCACCAGGTTCAACTTTACCAATAAGCATAGGAGATTTGGGATCATGGTTCATAATGTTGTTGTTTACCGCTTTATCACTATCATTAGCATAGCAATACAAACATCCATGTTTGCAGGTATTGTATGCTCCAATATCTATACTGGCTACACAACCACATACATCTCGCTGATTTTTATCCTTTTGAATAATTATATTTTCCCCTAATATATCTGCAATCAAATTATCATCAATACACTTGGCATGCTCTATCCCCATAGATGATAAGTCTATCAACTCTGAACATGTTGCCATTTTCAATCCGTACCTTATAGCTATCTCTGATAGCCTCTTCCCTATTTCTACCATATCCTCATTATTTATAATAACCCCATTTAAATTCTTCATGTTTCTTTCAGACTTCCTATACATATCCACAAAACTAATAATGCAACGCCCAGTATAATTCTTTAGTTTTCCAGCCAATATATCAAAGTTTTTACTATGATATTCAATATCTATTTTATCTGTCAATATAATCGGATCATATCTCCATATCATTCTCTTTTTCCCTATTAAAGTAGATAACTTTCTAAAAGATTCAATGACATTTTTTTTAGAAACCACATTTCGTTCAATTCTACTATCATAAGGATTAATTGTTACTTGAAAATAGTAGTTATATTCCTTTAGTAAACCTAATTTATTCAGCATATTTGTTGGATCTTTTGTCCAAAAAACAATACAATCTATCACGTCAGGATTCAGGGCCACTCTACTCACTTGATGATAGTTCATAGGATTACGTACTAAGACATACCCATCATTTAAGCGATTAAAAAACCATTCTGTATAAAATGCTGGGATGTCCGACCTTCGACTAGCACTTAAAATCAACCCAACCCCTCCTCCCAATAATCTATTGTTACTCTAAGATTTTTTCCTATTTTTAAGTTTATTTTTCACCAATTTGTTTCACTATAGCCTTCTTTTTTCCTTCAGCAGTGTCCGTTAATTCTCTGCTCTTATACTCAGTAGGTTTCATAAAAACAATGTAAACTAGCTCAACTATACATTCTGCTCATAATCTTCGGTTCGATAATGCAATTATTTCCCCTTATCATCTGATACATCAGCAATTTTATCCTCTAACCCTTTTTCTATCATTATTGGGCATTTTCCGTATACAATAATTAGAATATAATATAAATATGATAATTTTAATTACTACTAGAGGAAGCTGCAGCACTTGCAGCAATTGCTGCTGTAATAGCTACTTGTTGTGCAATAATAATGCTAGTTATACTATTTATTGAAGTTATATTCATTAAATTATCTATACAGGATTTTTTATATTCTTGTTCAACTAAAATTGCAGAATACATCATGCGTTGTGTTTTCCCTGTACCAAATGCTCCAAACCCTTTACTATTAAGTAGGGCTTCATTAACCTTTATTATATCTTCTATGGTCTGTTTCACATCATCTGTTATCAGTGCAAGTACACCAAGTACAGCTAATTCTACTCCTGTTCCAAACTTACATCTTCTTTCCTTTAATCCGTTAAAAATATCTATTACCCTATTGCATTTTTCTATCGTATTTTCTTCTCCTAAAGCTAGAGTATGGCTAAGGGATTGAACAGCATTAGCTGAGAAGAAATTTCCCTTTAATTGTTGATAACAGCTTTCCATTTCATCAACAACTTTATCCACTGTTAAAGTACTTAATGCAAACATTACTGCAAAACTCGAATCCTCTGCTGACGTTAGGAATGGATGCTCATTTTTCATCCTCTGATAGATCTCTTCTGATTTTCTAACTATCACTTCATATTCAAGGGGTTCTACCATATTTGCCATTACAAAAGCAGATAAGGGTAAATATTGGGAAGAGCGAAATTCTTGCCTTAATATTTCATATGCCTTTAATATCTTTTGAAATTTATTCTCTGGTTCTTTATCTAATGAAAGCATTGTCGCTAATGCCAAATCGATTGTACCTCTGAAGGGAGAGAATAGATTTGCATTATTCTTAATGATTACTTTACATTTTTTAATTTTTAAAACATCAATTTCGATTCCTTGCTCTGTATAAAGGCAAGCACATAGTGGATATAATGTTGAATTATCCCATCTAAAATTACTTTTCATGATATCTCGATTTTTTATAAATAATTCTATTCTTTGTTCCATTGATTTTTCCATATAATTCTCCTTATCCTTAAATCTTATTAAGCACTGGAATGTGTGCCACCTTTTGTTTATATATATTCAAAAAACTCTTTGCTATAAACCACAGTTCCTGTAACTCCCCCAAGGCTTTTAACTTGGAGCTCCAATGCCATAAATGCTTTATCAGGCACTTCAAATGGTGCTTTAATTCCCCATGTACTTGCAGGTTTAAATCCAAATCGTGGATAGTATTTATCATGTCCGAGAACAATTACTGACTTAAATCCAATTTTTTTTGCAATCTTTAAACTTTCGCTAATTAATTTACTACCTATGCCTTTATTTTGATGTTCTGGTAAAACTGAAACAGGAGCTAATGCTAATGAGTCATATTTATTTCCCTCATTTTCTATAAATAATTTTGTAAGCATTATATGCCCTACAATTTCTCCATCAAGTTCTGCAACAAGTGAAAGTTCTGGTACAAAGACATCACTTTTTCTTAATTTAGCAACTAAAAAATGTTCTCTATGGTCAGTATGCTCAGCATTTTTAAATGCTCTTTCTACTACGGTTTCTGATAATTTATAGTCGTTTTCTTTTTCTTGTCTTATTTTTATGCACATCTTTAAATATCTCCTTTGTAAGATTAAGTTAAGTGAGCAAATTGGTTTCGCATTTTTAAACTTATGCAGCATAATTAATAAATGATGCGCCTTAACGTTTTGCTGAACTAATTAATAAGATTTTCATCCTTCATTTTTTTCAAGGAGTCATTTATTGATTTCTCAAGCTCTTCTTGAACTGAATAGTACACTGCTATTTGCATTAATGCAACAATCGCTTGTTTAATTTCATTTGCTAAAGCTTCTTTACTCGGTTCACCATGTTTTAATCTTTTTATACCCGCATTTTCGAAGTGATTAACTTCACTTGCTACCTCACCACATTCCTCTAATAATCTTGTAACCATTTGAAAAGGCTCAACTCCATTGGGAAAACGCTTAAAATATCCTTGAACCATCTTATATAAATTATCCACTATAACTTACCCCCTATGATAGCTACATAAAACTTCTCCATAGCAATTATTGCACCTAATTATATCACTACGACGTAAAATATAAATAATTTACCCTAATTAATTTTATTAGCTTTCATTAATTTAATTATCTGATATCCGTCACTAGGATAATCACCATAGCCCACCCACCACTTTGGGTATATTATTGGAATAGATGTAGATATAAATGTAACTAGTTGATAATTTCCTGCTAAAATAATCATTTCTTTTAAAAGGATTATTTCTATTAATAATTTATCCTGCATGTTCCTACTAATAAGCAATAATACGATGCCAAGGACTAGAGACACAATTGGTCCACCAGCAAGAATCATTATCCTTTGGAACTTTGTAAGCTTAGATTCGTTCCAGTGTGCAGATCCTGTAAACGGATTGAAGCCTTTAAGTTCAATATCTAATCTTCTTAAACTTATTCTTTTCAACTTTTCATTATTTCTGCCTAATGTTATTTTTACATTCTTTTTAGTTAAGATTAGTGCTAGTAAAGCATGGCCAAACTCATGAATTATTGTTGAAATCTGAAAAATCATAAGAAACAGGATAATATTCAAGATAATCTCCAATATAATTTTAATAAATTCCATAAAAACCCCCTAATGTAGTCAATAATTATTTTTGTTACATATAAATAATGAACACAATATAATGAATGCGTAGTAACCTTTACCTTTTTAAATATTTTACTTTTATATAGAATTTAAAGTCATTATATAACAACTTTTCACTTGTTCTTCTAAGTCCTTTATAATTAAAGAGCCAACAAGATATTAGCATAATTTGAAAAAATGAAAGATAAACATCTTTTAAATCAAATATAAAAAGGCCTTTAAGATAAACATAATCCAAACTACCGCCCCAAAATATCCTGTCAATTAATGAACAAATTACACCTGCAAATAAAAAAGCAAATATTAAACTTGTTATTTTGTCTTCTTTTTGTTTCTGTCTAATAAAATCAAATACTAAAATAGATATAAATAAGATCATGATATTAACAATTATATGTGGCAATAAGCCAATCCCTAAATTACTTAACGAATTTAACCACGAATAAGATGTATTTAGAGAAGGCTTAAATCCCACTATATCACTAAAAATATCAAAGTTTTCGTTCATTAAATTATTACTAATATGGATTTTTATATATTGGTCAATTAGTGTTAACAAAAATACTGACAATGGCATTTTGAAGTTTTTCTTTAATTTAAACATATATTTGATCCTGCCCTTTCTTTACTACCACTACGGTGTAAAATGTAAAGATTGCGTCTCAATGAGGGCTCTATAATACATTAAACTCTTTTGTATCCAAAATTACAATTCGTGTTCTAATATCGTGCTTTGCTATGTATATAGGTTCTCCTTTATTCTCAATACAATATGGGATTCAAATAGATATCCCACGGTTTCTATATAAGCCATCATCATGACCTGTACCTATTGTAATGTTGTAGCTATTCTTTTGCCTTCATTTACCCACTTCTCTCTCCCTACAATAGCAAGAAGTTTTTCTCACTTTCATACCTCCTCAGATATTTCAATTATTTTGCTTACTGGATTCTTCTATTCATCCAAGATAAAAATAGTGCTTATTAACTATAATTATTACTTATGCATTGAATATTCCGACATTTTTAATCATTATGTGAATATCATCAATACTATAATATATTAAGTATCAAAATATCAATCCTTGGAAATAGTTGCCAACGCAAAACACCCTATTGATATACATTCGTTTCCAGCAGAGCAGATAATTAAAAAATCCTTCTGATTATCCAATCAATTAAAATAGTATAATGCTCGATTCCAGTAGGATAGGTTACAACAGTTGAAAGAGTTCTTGTAAAAGATGAGGTCAAAATAAGTGTTTGAAGCATTTCAATTCCCTCGGCATCAAGTGTATACTCTTGCCGGTTTTCAAGCCCTACTCTTATTGTCACCATGCACTCTGGTGAAATTTTAAGTACTCCGTCTATTTCTTTTCCCGCAACATGAAACCAAGAATAAACTACAATCCCAAAAGCAATCAAAATGGATACTATTATTCGTTTCTTGCACTTATTTTCATTTTCTCACCTCACCTAATACCTATAATAGCATTTCAAAACAAAATCATCTTCTGACTTTTTATTTATCTTCCTACACATTTATTCAAATATCTCTTACTTCGCATTTAACTACTGATGTGGAGTAAGAGATAAAGAATGTGTATTTGTTTATCCCCAGGTTATTCTTAGTTTCGAATATACTTTATTCTTGTGAAAAGCGAAGTTATGCAAGCACTCAATCATATTGCTATTTATCCATGGCTTCCCTATATTTTTCCAACAATTGTTTGGGTAAATCATTGATGATTTCTTCTTGCCTTTTAAATTGTTCTAATTCTTTTTGAATATATTTTTCTTGTAACAAGCTTTCTTCCCATTCTGTTTCTAATTTTTTATATTTCATATTAAATTCAAAAACCCGATCTGCCCTTGCATCTGGATTTAATAAGTCTTTCATTTCTTCATAGAATACTTCTTCTTCTCCAATACTGTTATGATTCATTTCATCCCAAATTGCCTTTTCTAATTGACTTTTTTGAGAAGATATCTGCTGATATTGATTTCTGTTTTTTTGATTCTGGGAATAAAGATCCCACTCATGTTGCAACATATGACTATTATGTACACCAAATTTTTGATATTCGTATTCTAAAAAACGTGTATAATGTACGTATCGTAATTTTGTTTTATTAAGTAATTCTACTGCTCGATTTTGCATCTTCATATTTTTTTGTAGTTCATAGATAACTCTGCGTCTAAAAATATAAAGCCAAGTTCCGAGAAACAAACCTAAAACAGTAAGAATACTTCCTGACACCACCATAGACCATTCATAAACTGTATAGAGTAATAGAAGGATCAAGGCAACAAAAGCTAGCCCCATAACCAGCCCAATAGCCACCTTTCGGCTCATAACTTGAGCTTGTTGTAATTTTTCTTTTGAGAATTGTAAGGCTGCTTTTTCTCCTTCTAAATAATCTATATCTGTCTTGGTTTTTCTTTGTTGTTCTTCCATCTCTTTTATTTCTCTTAGAAGCCTTGGCATTTCTTCTTCATATTTTTGCAACTTTAGATTAACAAAGGCCCCGTCTGAAAATTGATGCCTTAATGTTTCTCTTTCTGATTCTGCACTTTGGAGAGCTACCCAGAGATTTTCTACCTTTTGTTTGTTTCCCTTGGGAAGGCTTTCATATTTCCTATACATTTGTTGTTTCTTCTGTAATTCTTTGATATCCTCTTGTAATTCTTTTTTATACCGCCTAATATCTATGAGTTGTTCACATAAAGAACTAATATAGGTGACATGGTTGTAAATTTCTTCTACCTCTATCCTGGAAGATGTAAGAGTTTCTTTTTTTTCTTTTAAAGAAAATAGTTTAAGTTCATCTTTCATTTGGACTAGACGTTGCCGAAAAGTTTTTTTAGTTTCCATCTGCATTTCTTTCCCTCATTTTCACAAAAGTTCTTCTGATTGTTGGCGGTATCTTTGTATCCACCCAAATAATATTTTTTTCAATTTTTGCTGATAAGATTTTGTTTTGCCTTCTTTTTTTTGTACCCGACTCCATTCCAATTGCACTTCAACATTTTCTGGATACAATTGAATTGCTTGTTCAATGATCTTTTTTGCTTGTGGTACTTGATTATTAGTACGATAGAGCCTAGATAATGTAGTTAAGCCTTGAGGATTTGGCAAAAGACTTTGACTTGCCTTCTGTAATACAATAATGGCTTCTGCCCCTTTATTCTCTGTCTCTAGAATATTGGCTTTTTCTATATAAAAATCCCAATGATGAGTAAAAGGCATTTGCTCCAATTTTTCTAATGCCTTTTCAGGTTCTCCATTTTTTCGATGCCAACGGGCTAAGGCCAAAAACCCCTCTTGGCTGTCTTTAAATAGAATAGATCTTTGATATCCTTCATATGCCTCTTCTTTTCTCCCCATTTGCTCTTTCAGCGATCCATAATAGAACCACCCTATTCCTGTTTCTTCTATGGTTAAGGCGCTTTGAAGGTAGTTCTCTGCTTGCTCATAATCTTTTTGTTGTTGTGCCAACAAAGCACAATTGATAAGAATTTTTGGATTTTGGGGCTCTTTTTTATAGGCAGCAGTTAAATACTGGCTAGCTTTCTGATATTGACCCATTTGCATATAGGCCATACTGATGTTGTTAAGCAATTTCCCATCCTCTGTATATTCTAGGGCTTTTTGATACTGAACAATAGCTTGAGTATACTCTCCTCGATGCATATAGAGGTCACCTTTATCTTTTGCTCTTTCCCATTCATGTTTATGCTCCCAACGAAAAATTTTTTTACTAAGTGCATATAATTCTTTGTCTTGAAAGTAATCAATAAGAGATAGAAATTCCATATATTGTTTTGTTATACTAATCTGGCTTTCTTCTTGGATTCTAGCTATTTGGTTGGCAATAAAAGGTAGGCCTAAGGCGTCTCTGATCCACGCCTCTAGCCGTCCCATAATAAAGTCATCTATTGATTCTTTCCAATAATGATAACAATGGTAATATAATTCTTCTATTGAATAAATAATGATCCCCGTCATTTCAAAACGATAAGGTTGTTTTATTTGGGTAGGAGATATGCTGGGTAATACCTTCGTATACATCCTTATTGACTCCTCTTTTCTTTATATCCCTTATTATAAACGAACTAATTCTGCAATGCTATGAGCAATATTGTCTATAATGTCTGTAAAGCGTTCTTGTAAATCATAGTATTTACCATTGGGTTTGGTAAGCGGATCATATGCCTCTATACTTTCTCTCTCTTTTCTAGCTACTACGTAAGTTGTAATTTGATGTTCTTCTAACATATTGCAAAGGTCCCTTACGTACCGTCCACTATGAGTAGGTATATGAGGCGGTGCATCTGTAATGAGAATAAAAATATTGTTTCCATCTTTATCTACCCTAGAGGTTTTTAACAATTGAATACCTGTTTCTACTGCATCTAAGGAAGATTCAGGGATGTCTCCCCCATAGGTTCTAGGAATATTATTAACCTGACGCTGAAACTTTTCTATATCCTCTGTAAAATTGTAAACACTTGGCTTTTCTCCTTCTCCTAAATCCCCAAAACCAATAAGCCCTAATTGGTACCCTACACCTTTGCTTTTTAAAATATTAGAAAACTCAATGGCCCGATCTTTAACACCTTTGATATAAGCATCCATGCTACCTGTTGTATCAATCAAAAATACGATATTCATATTTTGAGGTGCAGTAAAGGCTTCTTCTTTCCTAGGTGGCGGTAATACCTTAGATCGATCGAATTCTGCTTTTTCTTCTTTTCCAGTAGAAAGATCCTTTACGTATACTTCAAAAAGATTATTTTCATCAATCGCATAAGTGATTTCTAATTGTGTGGTTCCTTTTAAACCTTCTAAATGAACACTTCCAATATATTTTTTATCTTCTTCATGACCTTCTTCCCATTGGTATACATCTACTTGAACTGTAGATGCCCCAGACATACTGGCAAAGTTTCTATCAGATACTTTGGAAGGTATAGGGCTACCCATAGGAATAATAGGAATCATTTGCCGCTCCATAGTATGGATGTTGACGATAGCTTCTGTACCAAATATTTGACGACTAATTTGTCCCACTTTTACATTACTGTTAGGCAGATGAATCAAGTAGTTATAAATAGCCGCCCCCATAGCTACGCTTTTAGCTGGATCCGTTGCACGGTAGGGTTCTTTTAAATAGCCTGCTACCATTCGTTTCACCATAGGAATTAAAGTAGAACCGCCGACTAAAATAACTTTAGAAATATCATCTGGTTCTCTTTCTGCTCTTCGCAGAGCTTCTTGAATGATCTCACGGCTACGGTCTACATATTTTCTGATGATGGTTTCAAACTCTTCTCGTGTAATTTCCATAACTAGGTTTTTGGGCACTCCATCGTGGATAAGCAAGGGATGAATACGAATAGCCGCTTTGTTGGTACCAGACAATTTTTTCTTCACTTGTTCTGCTTCTTGTTTCAACTTTTGCAAAACTCTCTTTTTCTCTACGATCTCTAAACCATTTAAGTCAAGTCCTGTATCTTCATAAAATTTGCTTTTCATAAGCTGGATTAATTCACTATCAAAGTCATCTCCCCCAAGGTCCATATCCCCAACATCAGATAGTTCTTGGAAAACTTCTTGTCCATCTTCATCTTGTGAAACTTTGAGTACGCAAGCATCAAAGGTCCCACCACCTAGATCATAAACCAATAAAGTCTGGGCATACCCTTGTCGATATCCATATTCAATAGCTGCAGCCAAAGGCTCAGATAATAAATATACATTTTTAAATCCTGCTAGTTCTCCTGCTCTTTTCGTTGCATAAATTTGTCGATCATTAAAATAAGCAGGGTGGGTGATAACAACTTCATCAAAGCTTTCTCCTGCTTGCGTTTCTGCTGCTTTTTTTAGTTTCTTAAGAATTTCTCCACTAATTTCTTCTGGCATTTTTTGCTCTTTACCTACAGAAATAGGGTCTGTGTTTCCCATATAGCGTTTAATAGACAAAACCGTTTGTTCTGGATAGATAATTGCACCTGCTTTGGCTTCACTACCAACAATAACGCCTTCTTCTCCATAACATACAACAGAAGGGAGGACTTCGTCCACCCCGTCTATTTTAACTACCTCAACAATATCATTTTTATCTTGATAGATGACAGCTACGGAGTTAGTTGTTCCTAAATCGATTCCTAAATAAGCCATATTATTCTCCCTCCAAAATTGTTTTTGTAAATCGGCTAGGATCAAAAGATTGCTTGAAATCACTAGGAGGATATAAATCACCAAATCCTAAATCTTCTACATTTCCTTTGACTAGACCACCTTCTTCTTCTACAGATAAAGTAACCTGTAATTTTGTTTTTCCTGAAGGTCGCTCTGGTAATCCTTTGATATATACTTCACCAATAAGTTTGCAATGCTCAATGGTGTCCTCTTTATCGATTCTTTCTAATATTTTAAGTTCTAATGTAGTCATATCTTTAGGATCGACTCCAGTTAAGGTAAATACATGACTTTTTTTGGCCAATGTATAAGGAGTTCCCCTACGGATCATTGTGAAAAATGACTTTCTATTGCCATGATCCACTTCGAGACCGATATCGTGTGGTACCGTAACTTCAAATTCAACATCTAATTTTTCTGTTGCCATATCTGGATGAGTCAATAAACCCATTTTCATAGCTGCATAATAAGTAGCTCCCAAAGATATGTCAAGAGCAGGTCGTTCTGATGTGTAAATTTTATTTTCATCATTAAAAATGCCAATGAGCATGTCCTTAACCCAAGGCATTTGGGTGGAACCCCCTTCTAATAACACCCGATGGATATCACTGGACACCACAGCTCCTGTATAGGCCTCCCTAAGAGATTTTTGCACCAGTTTACGTGTTTTTTCAATAAAGGGATGTATCCAATCTTCCATTTGTTCTCTACTCACTTGTTCTACAAAAGGTGGCACGCAAAAAGTAAAGGGAATCCGAAAACTTTTTACACCTGAAAGTCGCTCTTTGGCTTCTTTAGATCTCATAATCAACTCTGCTTGGTTTTCTTTTGTAATTTCCGATGATTTTTGTCCCGTTTTTTCTTGTATATAATCATAACATTTTTTAACGATTACTTCATCTATATTATCCCCTCCATGGTAGGCTTCCCCACCTTCACTGATTACTTGTAGTTTAATTCTCTGCTCATCTTTTTCGATAACATGAAACAAAGTAATATCTAGGGTCCCGCCACCAAAATCAAAGACCATAATCTTTTCATCTTGATGCAACTGATGCCTAAAGTTATAAGCCAATGCAGCGGCTTTTGGTTCTTCTATTAAACAAATAAGCTGGTCCTTTAATCCTGCTAATTCACAGGCACGAATGGTGGCTTTTTTTGCACTATCATCAAAATCATAAGGTACAGAAACAACACACCCGATCAATTCTGCTTTAGGATTCATATTACTACAATGAGAAACCAGCTCTCTTAAAATTTTAGCTGATATTTCTTCTGGAAGGTATTCTTTCCCAGATAATGTAACTGTTTCATTTGTACCCATCTTTCGCTTGATAGATAAAACCGTTGTTTCCGGATAGATCTTCATGGATCGGTAAGCTTCTTCACCAATGACCCATTCTCCTTCTTCCCCTTCGGTTCCTGGACGGTATTGTACCACCGACGGCAGAGGAATTTTCCCAAATCCATTACTAATATCTATGGCCTCTGGCCTTTTATTTCGATTATCCCAGTAACTAATAACTGAATTAGTTGTGCCTAAATCAATACCTAAAATATACCATTCTTCAGGCAAGTCATCCTGCTCTATTATTTTTTGCTTATAATCTTCCCAAGTCACAGTATCACCTCAAACTTTTTTTCATAATCTGTTGCTGGAAAAAACTCACCAAAACCTCGATCTTTAATAATTCCACTAAGCTTATAAGGGTTATCCATCCAATAGGATATGTCTATGCGGGTAGCCCCCCGTGGTCGTGTTGGAAGGTTATCTAATACCACTTCTCCTAGATAAGACTCTTCTCCTTTACCATTCCGTTGGTACCAATGCAACGTTAACTCTTCTTCTTCCTCATGCTGAGTGATAAAAGAAATAGTTTCATAATCATGCCACCAAAAAGACTTTTTTTCTACAAAAGGTATAAACTGATCTCCTTTTTTTGTTTCAATTTTGATTCCTAAATCTACAGTTAAACGATGTTGGTCTTCTAGCTGTATGTCTAAAGGAGCTGCTAATCCAAGGTAAGAGGCAGCAGCCCAACAAGCACCGTGAGATATTTGTCCTTCTGAAAAGCTATCATAAATCATTGGTATATGAGGAAACTTATCTTTTATGGTTTGCAAAGCCCAGTCCATTTCAAAACCACCACCTGATAAAACAACTTTTGTAATTTGATGGGGTAAAAGAGGTTCCGTCATAGTTTTATTCAAAGCCTTTTTTAAAAATTCTTCTATTTGTTCCTGGAAGGGCTTAATTATTTTTTCTAGTTGCCCTTTCTCTATTGTTTTTTGAAATGCTGGATGTACAAAATTAAAATAAAGCTTCATAGATTTTCCTTGGAAATACTGTTGAAGCAACATAGCTTTATTATGGTACAGTAAAATTTCAATTTGTTGTATTGTTTCTCTTGTAAGTTGATCTGGTTGCTCCTGTGTTTCTTCACAATATAGTTCTATAAAAAATCTCCTTAGTTTTTCTTCAAAATTCTGTAAACCTAGAGAAAAATCAAATAAAGAAGATAGAACTTCTCCCTTCATTTCCTCCTTTTGGGTATAAGTATGAAAAATTCCGCTTCTCAAAGATTCCATACCATAATCAATATATAGTATTTTTTCTTCTTCCTGTAACATTTCCTGATGATATAAAGAATGTAAAATACATTCCCGATGGGGTAAAAAACAAATCAGTTGTTGCTCTAGTCCCGCTAAGGAAAAAGCACGATAAAACTCTTCTTTGGCTTCGTCTGAAAAATAAGTTGGGGTGGCTACTACCATACCGGCGATTTCTCCATTAGGATTAATATTTCTACACATTTCTACTAACTCTTTTAAATAGCGGCTTAGTAGTAAAGGTAAATTCATAGGTTTTCCATCGATATCAATCCATTCCCCGTAACCCAATCGCTGAACTGGATAAGTAATGGTAATATCTTCAAAAAAACCTTGATTTAGAACCGCATATTCACCGTAAACCCATTCTTTATGTTCTGGAACATATTGCATAACTGTTGGAATCGAGGGTTTTCCATATCCTCCACTAATGTCGATCCATTCTGGCTCCTTACGGTTCACATTCCAATAAGAGATCACAGAGGTTTGATTCCCGATATCTAAGCCTAAAATAAATTTTGTTTCATCATCAAATGGTGTTTTAAGTGAACTAAAAATTTTTTTATACCGTTTCCAACTCATATTTTTCCCCTCTTTACCTTGCGGCGATAACATTGGCCCGAAGAAGCACTTGTCCTTGGTAGCGATAGCCTGTATTGATACATTTAATAATGTCTCCTTTTTGGAACCCTTCTTGTTCTTCTGCTAAAAGTACTTCCTGTTCTTTTCCATTAAATTTTTCATACGGCTCCGGCCTAATAAAACTGATACCATAAGCTTCTAAAGCATCATATAATTTTTGGGTAAGATCATCCATTCCCTTGACATAGTGAATAATTTTTTCATCTGGTTCTTCACGAATCCTTGAAATAGAATAGTATAGAATTTCTTCGAAAGTGCTGATTTCAAATAAAAGATGGTTTTTCAGCTGGTTTTTCAGTACTTTATCCCATTGATGCTCTTGGCCCTCTACCCAACTTTCCCACTGTTCTTGTGCATCTTTTGTCACGCCCATATCCCAATCATTCTCAAGTAATCGAGCCAAAATTGAAACTAAATTTGAAGATTCCTCTGTATACACTTCTTCTAATTGAATCCATTGATTATATAAAGTTAGCATATTCAATTTTTCTTCATAGGGAGGCAAGTTTTTTTCGTAGATTTTTTTTATATTTACTGCCCACTGTTCTTGCTGTTCTTGAATACTCTGTATCTTAATCTCTAGCGTTTCATCAATCCCTATAAAAATATCTTTATATTGTGTTGCAACTAATTCTTCCTTTTGTTCCTGGTATAATCTTTGAAACTCTTGAAAAGAAGTTATGATTTGCCTAACCATTTGCTCGTAAGCTTTTTCTTCCTTCTCTTTCTCTTTTATCCATTGCCTTTTTTCCTCTTGCAACCATGTGGAAAATAAAGCATCATATTCTTCTATTACAATATTTAATAAACTTTTAAAAGTTTCTATCCCCTCATAAAATTCATGCCAATGTTCTAGAACTCTATCTTCAGTAATACTCTGAATATCCTTTACATATTTTTCAATGCCTTCTTCTTGAATATATTTGTAAAAATCATCTTGATTTAAAATCTTTTTATTTAATTCCATTCCATTTTTAAAGCCTTGTTCCCATGCTGCGTTTTTTTCTTTCATTTGTATATATAAGCCGTTTAAAAGTCCAACCAGATCTTCTAGATCTTGCTGAACTGTACAGATAGACTCCAATGTGTTTTTTTGGTTTTGCGCAAATTCATAATATTGATGTAACATAGGTCTTTTATTAAAATCATCAATCTGTTGCATCCCTGCAAGGGATACCTCTTGATACAAGTTATAGATATCTTGTTTTTTATGTTCCCAAATACATTGGTACCACTGTTCTACTTGCTGTTGATAGATTTCTCTTATCTGGTCCTGTTGTAACCATGATTTTTGATATTGCTTTATATCTGCCTTATGGATTATTATATCTTTTATAAACTCTTCTTCTATTTTTTTAAGCCCTGCAACAAGGTTTTGCTTCGTATGAGAAATATATTTTTCTTTTTCTAATAAAATAGGATTTATACCTATAGGACCCTCTTCATAGAATTGCTGATATTGTGAAAGTAGAATGCTAAAAATTCCTTCTATCCTATCTCCTATTTCTGAGTCCTCATTATCCTTTTGTCTCTCTTGGTAGGTTTTTATGATTTGTCTATACTCTTGCATCCACTGTTCAAGAAGCAAAAAGATTTCTGCATCATGACGTGCTAAACGATGGTCTTGATGTAAATGTTGCAAGGTTTTGATCATTATTTTGACACGAATACTGAAAAAACAACTTTTTATTTCTTGTTCCATTGTTTGATGAAAAGCCTGATTTGCTTTTATCCAGGCTTCCATCATATTTTTTACTTCTTGTTGATTGGCAAGCCAAATAGGAATATTGGGCTTGGCCCTTGTATTAGCCATACAAATCCTCCTATTCCGCCTTATTCATATAGTTCATCTACGGACAATTCTGTTTCTACACCATCTGTACTCATACTTTTCGCCATAACCTTTAGCATATTATCTTGCCCTATATGGAACATAACTTTAACCTTTTCTTCTCCTCGCGGCGCCGTTGGTATTCCCCTAAGACTTGTTCCTGCAAGACGCTTCATACCTTCTTCATAGACATAAACATTTTCTTTTGTTTTTGGTTTTGTATTCTCATATACCACAATAGCCATACTACTGACATAATCAAAGTTTGTCGTCAGCAACTTCTCTGCTTCAATGATAAGCCCATCCTTTGGAATATCCATACCCTCTTTCACTATTTCCATAAAACGTCGACCTGCAATTTCTAAACCTAAAGGATGAATGGTTTTTTCATGAACAATCGGTCCCCGAACTGTAGGCATCATGATCATATTACAATAATAAGCCGCTCCCCTAGAGATACTCAATGCAGGGCTCATCTTTGATTTAAAGGGATCTTTCCCAAATTTTTCTTTTATTTTTTCTTGTACATGAGGAATGGTAGAACTTCCTCCTACTAGAAAAATTTCGTCAATATCAGTTGCTTCTAGTTTTGCAGAGGCTAGACATTCATCAATAATCGTCATCGTATGCTGAATGAGATCTTCTACACTCTTTCCCTCCATCTTTTCGAAAAGTTCTGCCGGATCGCCTAAAGCATTGACTCGTTTATGATGCATAAAAGCTTCTTTTGATACTTCCATATTCAAGTTCACAATTTTAGGTTCTTGAAGAAAAGGTGCTAATACTATTTTAGTAGATTTTGCACTAGAGAGTCTTTCTTTGGCTTGAGTGGCCATTTGCTGTAAACGAACTAAAGCTGTTTTCTTTTGTCTCTTTGAGACACCGTCATCAGTATCAAGATTAAATAAATCAATCTCTCCATTGGTCATCTGTTTAAATTCTTCATAGATTAGATCCATCATAATTTTATCAATATCATTTCCACCTAGATGATTATCACCATAGGTACTAAGAATACTAATATTAGGTTCATCCTCTTCATCTATTTGGATGTTTAAAATACAAGCGTCAAAAGTACCGCCTCCAAAATCGTAAACAAGGACTTTTTTATCTTTTTGTTCATTTACCGCATAGGAAATAGCTGCTGCTGCTGGTTCTAATCGTAGATAAATATTTTCTTCATCAAATCCAGCTAATTTAGCAGCTTCTTTCGTCATCTTTTTTTGTTTATCAGTAGAGTTGGCTGGAACAGTGATAACACAACCCGAAAACTCTCCTGCAAGATTTAACTCTTCCTGTACGTGCTCATCTGCTTTTTGTTTTAAATAGCCAATAATTTCTCCTGCAATTTGCTCAGGTTCAAATTCGTATTCTTTATCTTCTACTTGTATTTTAACTTTTTCATCGCTACCTAACCAGCGCTTAATAGATAGTACTGTGCTCTCTGGATAGATAATCGCGGCTTCTTTGGCTTGAATCCCAAATATTCTAGACAATTTATCTGGATCTTCCGGATCTATTTCAAATTGTATAGCTGTTGGAAAGACATTGCTACCATCAATAGGGATGGTATGTACATCACCTTCTTTAAAATCATATATACTGACAACAGAGTTGGTGGTCCCAAAATCAATTCCTAAAAACAATCCTCTTTCTACATCCAATCCTAATATACCCATGTAAATTCCTCCTTGTTATAAAAGTATTCCTTGGTTTTTTGGTTGATAAAACAATATGCCTTCCTCAATACTATCTTCTACTTCATTAAACTGAAATAAAGAATAATAAAGTAGCCCATTGTTAATAAGGTCGTAGGAGTCTTCTTCCTTTGTTAATACAAATTCCATACGGTGATAGATGTCCTGTTCAATGATCGTACCATGCTGATTTTGTAAATAATACTCTATCTCTTCTTGATAAAATACAGGTAAACTTACTGTATATAGTCCCATCCCTATATAAATCATAGGCAATGAATGATACTTATCTTCTTCCTGATTTTTATAGTAGAACCAAAGACGGTCCTTAGAAGATGCAGTACATAAAAAAGAGACATTCTTTTCTATATACGAGATATATTGCGTTTTGTCTTTTATATTATGAAGCCAAGGAAAATGAAGTTGATTCTGTATAAGTACAGGAATCATATAATCTATAACCTCATGGCTTTTTGATGTTTCTATCAATTGATATCCATAAGCCGCTAACAAAGCATAGCCTAAAAGCAACTGTGCTTTATCTTGTAAAAATAAAGATTCTAATATTTCTATTGTAGCGTTTTGTAACATTTGTTGCTGGTGCAAAATAAGATAAATGCAAAAAGATATAAGATCTTCAAACTTTCGTGATTTTTGATTTTTTTGATATGTTTGAATAAAGATTCTTTCTATATCTTCATTCCACTGCCGCGTAAGAACACTTTGTTGTAAAATCCTCCAAGCCAGAGGTTCTGTTAAAATTCCATAGGCATCTAGTTGAGATTTTAATTGAAGAATTTCCTCTATAGCTCCAACAACTGATTGTTGAAGATCATCTACCCAATCCCCTTCTGTCATTCCCTGTGTCAATAAATACTTTTGCAAATATACTTTATACGGAGAATTTATTTTTGCTTGAACACTTTTTTCTACTATTGTCAATATTTCTTTTCTCTCTAGCCAACTAATTCCTATTTTAGATAACCAAAGAAAAGCTTCTTCGAATTCTTTAGTATAAATCATAGTTCGAATACCCTCTTGAAGAGTTTCTAGCTGAAGACTCTCTAATGGTAATTGATCATAATATTCTTTTGCTTTCTTATAGTTCTTTTGTTTTGCATAATACAATGCTAGCCATTCTTTGTATTCATTCTGTAATTCTTCAGAAAGCCCGTGAATAGACAAGGTTTCTTCAATATATTGTAGCTCTTTAGAACTTATAAATTCTTTTTGCATACTATTTCGAGTTAATGCAATATGAAGAGGTAAAGAATGATATCCTTCTTTTACATAAATTTCTAAAAGATTCATCGGAATACGAGATATTATTTTCACCATGTTGTATTGAGGTGGCAGTATATCCCCCTTTTTACCTATACATAGTAATGAAGACGGTTCTGTACTAAGGATCGCCCACCCTTGTTTGTCTTTAATTGAAATTCTTTGACTTTCTGCCATATCCCTATTCTGTATGATAATGCTTTCTATCTCTGAAGAGCATACTTGAACATTATATAAAAATAAAAGATCCCATAAATAAGGAAGATCTTCCGTAGAGATTAATTCCTCTTCAATAAGCTTCTGATAGAGTGTACCAAAATAGATCCCTTTCTTATTCTGCTTAAGACATTGTTTTGCAAATGTAATAAAAGATTTTTGATTTTCTGCATATAGCAAACCATATATATTTAAGTTTTTTAAAACAACATGATATAAAAATGCCTTTAGCTCAAGGGGAAGCTGAGATCCTATCAGTTGACTCTGAATCAGAGAAAAAGGCAGGTCTTCAATCTTATTCTTATAAGCTCCTTGTAGATAATATCGTTCCATTTGATAACTATAAACCTGTTCTTCCCATGCTTTCCTATAGATTTCCATAGCCTGCATATGAGTACGTTCCTTATAAATATATAGTTTACATAAGGCATGAAGGATAGATCCCAAATTTGTTTTTTGATACCACTTATATAAAGCCCTTTCCCATTCATTACTACGAGGATAATTTTCTTTAGGTTGCTGTACAATCCAAAAGCAAAACTTTTCAATGACTTCTTTTGATATAAAGTCATAACGTATGCCCCATTGCACCCCTTTTAATAAAATTGGGTTCATCTCATTTAATAAAGAAGGATCTGCCATCAATAGGGAATTTAATTCAATATATAGTAAGGAATAGCGCCCTCCTTTTTCATAAGATTGATAAAGAACGTCTAAGGCTTGCTTTCGTTTTTCAAATATCATGCGCAAAATTCGCCCATTTAATACTAATAAAAAAGGATCATTGTTTGTTAATGCTAGCTGTTCTTCAAACTGTTTCCAATATCTCTTAAGCTTAAATGATTTTGCTGTATAAAAAGCATATAAACATTTAAGATATAGAAGAATTCCTCCTGCTCTTGGTGCTTCTTGAAAAAGCCTTTTTTTATCTTTTTCTATCGATTGTAATAAAATTTCTGCTTGTTCAAAATGATTCGTATCTAAATAAAGTTGAACAAGAGTTAAGCGTAGATTGATATTAACCGGATCGAACTGTATACTTTGTTTTACTTCCTCAATAGCCGCCAACAAATAATATGGGGAATGAAGGACTTCCATATTGGCGGCTATCCAATATCGTCCGACTCTACAATAACGTCTTTTCCATCCTATTTCTTCAAATGGCCCCTGTTTTTCGCATTGTTCAATTAGGTATTCTATCTTTTTTATCATACGTCACTCTCCTGATCTTCTAGCTTTATTACTGAATGAAGTGGATCAGTCTGGGTACCTACGATCAGTGGAATTATTTCTTGTACCCTTTTTTTATGTATTTGGGTTTGTACAGTAATCGTAACCTGTTGGAACAACCGGTTACTTGAAAACATCTGGCTCATCCATTTATCCCAAGATGTAAAACGAACACTAAAGGGAATGCGTGCTTGTTTTGCAATTAAATACTTTTTGGCCTCAAAACGAACCCAAGAAACACTGGGACGTATATGAATCATCAGGTCTTCTCCTGTATAATTTGTAATGATAAGCTCTCCCTTATCTTCTTTTTCAAAGCTTTTTTGTGACAAACGGTACTCTAGTTCCTTTCTCTTTACTACGTTCACTTCATAAACTAATGTCTGATACTGAGTTTCTATGATTAGTACACCTGTTTCATATTTTTTTCCAACAGTAGTAGGAATGATACGAAAAGGAATGTATGCTCGCCCTTGCTGGTCAAAATCCTTATTGGTTAGGCTTTCTTTCCATAGTTGAATCCAATCTACAGTCGTATAAACCTTGGCTTGTACAAATCCCCATTCTTCTTGTTGTACTTCTACTACATAATCCACATCTTTAGTCTGTCCTGGTATCAATCGAATATTAGTTTTTGAAGCTGCAAGGGCTAATTGACTAGGTTTTTTAACCCCAGATCCAACAAGAAAAGCTTCTATAGCTGTTTCAGGCGAAAAGGATTTTTTAACATATTGATATAGTGAAATAAAAGATTGATGTTGGACTTGATGAAGCCAATTTAAAAACTCTTCACTATTAAATTTTGTAACAGATTCCTCCCAATCAGTTTTTGCCAATTGAGCAAACTCTTCTATACTAGTCCACCCTATGAATCTATCTTCTGCCCTTTCTTCTAATGCTTCTATAGTAATTAAAATTGGAAGAAAAACTTCTCCTCCATTTGACAAAATAGTAAAAGATGTTTTATATGTTTTTCCTATTTCCATTCCCATAGTGTCAACACGATAGATACAAACTTGTTTATTTTGTTCCCATGTTGTAGTATTGCATTGTATATAAGGATCAGGGCAGAAAATTTGCCCTCTTAACTCTCCTCCCCCTTGGTTTGTAATCGTAAGGGCACCTGTATAAATAGTATGAGGGGTAAGGGATAAATTTATTTCTAAAGTTGATAGTTTTATTATAGGTAAAGGCTCCTCATAATTAATCATTTTAATTTCATTGGAAAATTTCATTTTTATCCCCTCCTTTTATCGGTCTCTATTTTCTCCATATTAAGGTACTATTATTGTACTCTACAATTTTTTTTCCTGCAACCATGCATAAAGAGATTATCTAGTTTCTTCTTAGGACACTATGGTAATTAATATTGACTTATTTCATAAAGCCTTATACTATTAATATAGGAGTGTGTAAAACCAACTTATAGAAAAGGTGATTATATGTCTGATAAAAAACAAGTATATCATGGGAGTGATATTGAGCTCATAGAAAAAGCATATGGAGTCCCAAAAGAAAAAATAATAAATTTTAGTGACAATGTAAATCCTTTAGGCGTATCTGACACTGTAAAACAAAAGCTGGCATCTAATTTAGATTTAATTTCTACTTACCCTGACCGAAATTATACAGCTTTACGTAAAAAAATAGGGGCCTATGTTCATGGGGACCCTGAAAATATTATGGTCGGCAACGGTGCTACAGAGCTGATTTCTATTTTAATACAAAATCTTCAGCCTGCCAAAGCAATTGTTGTAGGCCCTACCTATTCTGAGTACGAGAGAGAGATCAGGCTTCAAGGCGGACAAGTTCAATACTATGGACTCTCTGAGGAGTTGGATTTTCAAGTGGATAGTGATCATTTAATCACTCATATTTCTTCGGCTATCGGACTATTAGTTATTTGTAATCCAAATAATCCAACCAGTTCTTCCTTTTCCCAAAAAGATTTAGTAAAGATTTTGGATCATTGCAAAGAAACAAATACTTTTGTCTTAATTGATGAAACCTATATGGAGTTTGCCCAAAATCAGGAAGAGCTAACAGCCATTCCCCTTCTAGGTACATATGATAATTTCATGGTATTACGAGGAGTTTCTAAATTTTTCTCTGCACCAGGTCTCAGACTTGGATATGGTCTTTGTTCTAATACTACTTTGCTTGAATCCATTAATCAGCAGAAAAACCCTTGGACACTAAATACACTAGGCAGTTTTGCTGGTGAAATCATGTTTGAAGATGAAGCATATATCCAAAAAACCTATTCCTTAATTCAAGAAGAACGTACAAGAATTTATGAAGAATTACTAACTTGGCCCGAAGTTCATGCATATCCACCTACTGCAAATTTTATTTTGTTAAAAATAAAAAAGAAACATATCAACACGACAAATGTTTTTGAAAAACTGATTAGAAAAGGATTCTTAATCCGAGATGCTAGCAGTTTTAACTTTTTAGATCAGCGCTTTATACGTTTTTGTTTTAAAATGCCAAAGGAAAACGATCAGCTGCTTCTGGCATTAAAAGAAATCTTAACTAGATAATCAAAAAGGTGATATTTTTTAAGGAGGATTTTATGTTTAAATGGAAAGAAAACTTAAGTTGTGGTATTGAAGAAATTGATAATCAACATAAACAATTGTTAAAACTAGGTTCTGAATTATACGACATTTTCAAATTAGATGATGAACATGATAAATATGATGACATTATGGAAATCCTATCTAAATTAGCAGATTACACAGTATACCATTTTGGATATGAAGAGCAATTGCTTGAAACCTATGAATATCCTAATTTAGAAAGCCATAAAAAACAACATCAAGTATTGGTCGTTAAAATTCAAGATCTCCTAAAACAAGATATTGATTCTAAGCAATCTAGCATTACAATGGATCTTATGATGTTCATTGCAGATTGGATTGAAAGGCATATACTAGGTTCTGATCATCAGTATGCATCTTTCTTGATAGAAAAAGGAGTTTAGCAATTACACAATTTGTCCTTTCTTTCATATAATGATAAGGAATAATTCTGTTGAGGGTTATATTATCTAGAAAGAAAGGATGAATATTATGCCTGAAAATCGTTATCCTGCAATGAATCTTCCATCTCGCGGACAATTATCTGTATCTGTACGTTCTCTAGGAGAATTTCTTCCCTTACAAGATGCAACTGTTACTTTGCGAGCCACAGGTGTAGAAGGTTCACCTTTAGAAGTATTAACAACTGATATCTCTGGTCAAACCCCTACCATTGACCTACCCGCTCCTTCTTTAGAATATAGCTTAGAACCAACTGATAATCAGCCTTATTCTGAATATACAATCCAAGTTGAGCGTGAAGGTTTTACTCCTTTCACCGTCAAAGGAATCCAAGTTTTTCCTAACACTTTAGCCTTACAAGATGCTGAACTTGCTGTTCAACGTACAACTACTCCGGCAGAAAATCTATTAGTGATTCCACCAAATACTTTGTTTGGAGAATTCCCACCCAAAATACCTGAGGCTGAAATAAAACCTGAACCCCCTCCTACTGGTTATGTTGTTTTAGATTATCCTGTTATTCCTGAATTTATTATCGTACATGATGGTGTTCCTGATGATGCTTCTGCTCCTAACTATTATGTACCTTACCGTGATTATGTTAAAAACGTAGCTTCTTGTGAAATTTATTCAACTTGGCCTGCGGCGACTATTCGAGCCAATGTTTTAGCTATATCTTCTTTTGCGCTTAATCGTATATTTACAGAATGGTATAGAGGAAAAGGAAAAAATTTTAATATAACCACTTCTACTGCCTTTGATCAAAAATATGTTCACCAACGTAATATTTATAAAGAAGTTTCTCAAGTTGTAGACGAAGTTTTTGCTAATTATATTTCTCGCCCAGGGATCCGGCAACCCCTTTTCACCCAATATTGTGATGGTAATCGGGTTCAATGTCCAAACTGGATGACTCAATGGGGATCTAAAACCTTAGGTGATCAGGGGCTACCTGCTTTAGATATTCTGCGTCACTTTTATGGATCTGATGTCTATTTAAATACAGCAAACCAAATCTCTGGTGTACCTTCTTCCTTCCCTGGATATAACTTGCAAGTTGGATCTAGCAGTGCTCCTGTTAGGACGATTCAAGAACAACTTAATGCTATTTCCAATAATTACCCCGCTATTCCTAAATTACGCTCTGATGGAATCTTTGGTCAGCTCACGAAAGAAGCCGTAGAAACTTTCCAAAAAGTATTTAACTTACCTGTAACAGGTATCGTAGACTATCCCACTTGGTATAAAATTTCCGATATTTATGTGGCTGTGAAGCGTTTAGCAGAACTTCAGTAGCTCATTCACATACAGTGATATTATACTGTTTGGTATAGATTTTTTTCAAATAATCTTTTAATCTCTTTTTGATCCGAAGTGATACTCAAAATGAGCATTAACTTAATCCTTGCTTTTTGGCCAGATAGACTATCTCCTAAGATAACCCCCATCTCCCGCAACTCTCTACCGGCTCCTTCGTATCCGTATGTGTCTAATACTCTACCCATAGGACATCTAGAAACTAAAACCACAGGGATGTTATGATCAATGGCATAACCTACTCCTTCTAGCATCTGGGGCGGTAAATTACCACGCCCCATACCTTCGATAACAATTCCTTTACACCCCGTATCTACACAATATTTTAGCAAGGTCGAATCCATCCCTGCTACTGTTTTAACCAAGGCTACTTCATCGACAATATGATCAGTTTCTATATACTGTCTTTTTTTAATATCTCTATAATAAATGACTTGATCCTGATCTACAATACCTAGAGGGCCAAATTCCATACTTTGAAAAGTATCTAGATTCAGTGTATGGCTTTTGGCCACTTCTGTTGCTGCATTTACTTGGTTATTCATAACAACCAGGACTCCTTTATCTCTTGATTCTGGAGATAATACAGTACAAATAGAGGCAGCTAAATTTGCCGGTCCATCAAAGCCTAATTCTGAGCTACTTCTCATAGCTCCTGTAACAACTACCGGCTTAACTGAAGATATGGTTAAATCTAAAAGATATGCTGTCTCTTCTAGAGAATCAGTTCCATGTGTGATGACAACTCCTTCTATGTCTTCTCTTGCTAACAACTGTTTTGCTTGCCTCCCAATCTCAATCATAATCTGTGGGGTTACATGGGGTCCAGGATAAGCACCAAAATGAAAAGATTCTACTTTAGCTATTTTTTCAATCCCTATAACTTTTTCCATAATCTCTGCATCAGATAAGCCTGGAATCACAGCCTTTAGTTTTTCGTCAACTACCATTGAAATGGTTCCACCTGTAAAAATAACGCCTACTTTTTTCAATCTAAAACCCTCTTTCTTTTGTAAACATATATAAGTACTTATTATGAAGTAATTTAGCTTATGAATGTATATAAACATAGATATCATTGCAACTACATAATAACATAGGATCTGTTTCTTTCCTATCCTACATTATCTAAGCTCTTGAAAACTTTTAAGTAAATTAAGTTCTCCATATCCCCATTCCCGATTAGGATAAACTAAACTAGGTTTTCTTGTAGCTCCACGGATAAAATAGGTTTTGGCTTTTTGTGTATCCATTTCAGGATCATTTCCATCAACGATACCCCACTGTAATAATAGAGCAGAGGCACCCGCTGCGTAAGCTGCAGCCACACTAGTACCTGTCATTACCCCATATCTTCCACCAGGCAAAGGCCCTTCTATATCCACTCCAGGCGCTACAAAATTTGGTTTCATTTCTTGATCCCTGGTAAGACCACGACTAGAACTAATCCATAGGCTTTTATCTTTATGATTATAAGCTCCTACACTAATAGTACCTATAGTAGTAGAAGGAACCGTGATAGTAGTAAAGGGAATCGGTTCTAAAAACTGAGTATCAGGCTTAATCCACCCTGTTCGCGGGAGCCAAGCATGGTAGCGCCCATCTACAATAAAATCTCCATAGAGTCTAATGGTCCAAATCCCTGGTGTAGGATCTTGAAATCCTATTGTAATAGATTGGTCACCGGTTTTTCGCTCTACTAACTGATACTGCACTTCAATAATTGTTTTTTCTAAAACAAAGGGAATACGCTCATTGATAGAAAGCCGGGATGGAATACGCTCTATTCTTTCTCCTGTAGGAGATAAAATAGAGATCGACATTTTATCAGGTGCATAGTTCCATATTTGCATAGTAAAACCCGTTTCTCCCTCTCCTACTTTACACTCAATATCTAAATAGGGTTGCTGTGGAGCAAATTGTCCACTGGTATGATGTCCCTTGTTAGCTTCATTTCCTGCTGGAGTCACCATAATAATTCCAATTTGTTCTCCTGTACTAGCCATATATGTCTCAACTATACTAGTTCCATCATGCCCACCTTCATTGGTACTTAAACCAATATTGATGACTAAGGGTTTATTCAATTTTTTAGCAATATCTACTAAATATTTGATTCCCATTAGTATATCTGTACTTTGATAGACAATAACATTTGGATCATCAATATTTTGTTCTTCTCTTAAATATTTTTTAGCAGGCTTTAGTTTTACAATTGCAAAATCCGCATCAGGAGCAGCACCTACGAAAGTCCCGTTCGTACGATCCATTCCACCTGCCACTCCTGCCAAAAATGTTCCATGCCCTGTTGGATCTACAGTAGGTACAAGTGTATAAGGATCTGCTTGTTTCAATGCTTCATTGATCTGGTTTTCTGTATATTCTGTTCCATAATTAAATCCTGCTGGCGGATGCCCAGATATGGTCTGGTCCCAGATACTATAAATTCGGGTACTACGATCTTCATAAAGAAAAACAGGATGAGTATAATCAATTCCAGAGTCGATAAAACCTAATAATACTCCTTGCCCACGTAAGGGCAAATAAGGGTTGGTATGAAATTCCAATATATTACTCACTTCTAAAGCTGATGTATCAGAAGGACCAAATAAAATAGGTTGTGTATAATATAAATGTCCTTCAAACTGGGGAAGCAATGTGGCAGTCAGATCTGCCGGTATATGGAGTATACTATACCTAGCATCAATTCTCTGAAATTGAACCTGAGGATATTCTTGTAATTTTTGATTCAACCATTCTTCATTTATATTTTCTATGATAAAATCTTGATAATTCTCTGATTGTACACTGGATTCATCTGCCTCCATAGAAAAAATCGTTGATTTAAGTAAATCTAGTCCAATGGGTAGATTCAATGATGAGGTAATTGAATTTACTGAAGTAGAAACAGAAGAAAATGTAGGAAAACTATTTTGTAAACATAGGGTACCATAGCCCCAAGTGGGATTTGGATAAGCAAGGACAGAAGTTCTTTTTGCACCACGTAATAAATATGCCTTTATTTTTTCGCCATATAAAAACGGATCATGTCCTTGTATAATACCCCATTCCATAAGCAAAGCCGCTGCACCAGTAACATGAGGTGTAGCCATGCTTGTGCCACTCAAAGTCTGGTATCCTCCTCCGGGAGCTGCTGCGGTAATGTTAACTCCAGGAGCCACCAAGTCTGGTTTAATATTTCCTGTCCACTCCCTAACTCCTCTCCCTGAAAAGGGTGCTATACTATCTAATGTAGCATTGTAAGCACCTACTGTAATAACTCTTTGCACTGTACCAGGTACAGTGACTGTTCCATCAATGGTTGCCCTTGTAAACCGAGTATTTTGACCCAAAGATTCTGATATAGGTAACCATATTTGATACCCCCCATTTACAACCTCTTCTCCATATACAGTTAATGTCCATATACCTTCTTGCATAGCCGTTCCTGTTGGTTGCAGAACGATATAAATTGGTTTATTGGACTGATAAGGATTAGGTTCTCCAACGTAAATCAATATTTCTGTGGTTCCAATTGTAATATTTTTACTACTTTTTATTCTTCCTGTTTTTTCTCCTGCCGGTGTCGTTAGCTCTATTTCTATATTATCTACATAAGGTATCCATATTTCAATTGGTAAGGAACCTTCCATAGCTGATACAGTAAATTGTTGTATTTTTTCCCCTCCAGATTCTACCTGCCCACTCAGATGATGCCCTGTATCTCCTTCATTTCCTGCCCCTACTGCTATACTTGTCTTCCACCTGTAAGCCATTTCTTCTATATAAGTTTCAAATAGAGATTGGCCATCATGGGCCCCTTCATTTGTTCCTAGACTAATGTTAATAGCTACTGGTTTTCCTAGATCCTGAGCTTTGTCTATAACATATTTAATGGCCCTCATAATCTCTGTATTTCGATAAAAGGGTTCAGCCCCTTTTTGTCCTAGTTTTACAATGATAAATTCAGCCTGAGGAGCAACTCCCATATATTTACCATTGCTAGCCCGACCATTTCCTCCTGCAATACTGGCTACATGGGTTCCATGTCCAATATAATCTTCATGAGGCACTATTTCCTGCTGTTCTGCTAGGGTAGGAGCAGCCAACGCTACGTTAATCTCTGCCTGTGTAAATTCCCTTCCAATTGAATAACCAACTGGAGATGTTCCTGTTAAAGATTGATCCCAAAGAAAAACAATACGACTAGAGCCATCTTCTTTTCTAAAATCTGGATGACGATAATCAATTCCCGAGTCTATGATTCCTAGCAAAACCCCCTCTCCTTTTAGCTCATAAGGGGCTGTATTTTGAACAGAGGAAATACAAGCCTGACGTAAACTTTCATTAAGACCAAACTCTACCCTTTTAGGCTTCTCAATAAATTCTACTTCTGAAAAACTTGCTAACGTATTTAACATACCTTCTGGCACATTTAAAATAGCATATTGACTAGTTAGAATATCAACTGTTGCTCCGATGTTTCTTCCTACTTCTTGTATATTCCCATGGTATTTTACAATCACTTCCCAGTGCTTATCAGATGGATTATAGCCTACATTTAATTCTGGATCTCTAACTCGTTCCTCAACTGGTATTTCTAGAACTGCTTGCAAGCTTTCATCAATTTTTTGATTTTCATTGATAGCCATGGCTTCCCCCTTTATACCCTTTATAATAAACCCATAATCTGATTTATCTTATGCCATTACTCTAGTCTATAGACCCAAAGAAAAAGCATTGATAGAATTCTATCAATGCTTTTTCTTAAAATATTTTTCTTTTTATGATAAAGGGTAAGCCATTGTTGTCATAAGAGTCATTTCTGCCTGGCTAGTATCCATCCTGCTATGTTGAACAATGATGGGTTCGTCACTATCGATTTTAATAGCATAAGGAACACCTTTAGGTATTTTTTGTCCTAATTGATCTTGTATCTGATCTAAACGAATATGGTTTGTTCGTTTTGCACCACAAATAGCAATAAAATCTTCCATAGGACCACAATCTTCAAAATAAATACTGATTTTAAGATTTGCATCTTTCTCTCCAATATTCAAAACACAGATGGCTTCATGACTTACAAAATCCCCGTTGCTCCTTTCTGGTAAAAATCCATCCGGTATAATCCACCTTTTTTGTCCTAGTTTATTCATAAACATCCCCCTTCCTTAAACATTTTTACTTGAACAGGCCCCATAAGGCCTGAGTCTAGATTTGATTTGCTAAAATGATTGGCTAAACTATTTTTTATTTCTATCACTATTGTATTTTTTCCTTCTTGGATATAATCTGTAATATCAAAAAGATAAGGTTTCCACATTTTAACTCCCAAGTTTTGATCATTGATGAATAGTTCTGCAATTTCTCCTACTTCACCTAAATCCAATTGGATTTTACTTTGCTTTTTCACATCACTAATAGAAAACTCTTTTTTATAGAACATACTTCCTGTATATTCTTTTGTATCTGCTTGCTTTGTCCAAGATATTAGCTGATCTATAGGTTCTAAATGATCCATGTTTTTTCCCATATACCATCCTGTAGAGATATCGATATGCTGATTCAATTGATCTTCTTTTGTAAATCTATCAGAATCTATATCTACAGGCACTATCTGTTTTGGTGTAGATGTGTCTAGAAGTAAGCGAATAATCCTACTTTCCCGTCTATCTAAAGTAAGATTCATAAGGGTTCCTTTTTCTCCTACTATCTGACTATTTATTTCTTTTATACAACCATTCCATGGATCCCAGATTTCTATTGCCCCTTCTCTAGCAAGTCGAAGGGTAGATTGTATCTGTTCTTCACCTTCATTAACTAATAAATAGAAATGCTGATTTTCCTTGGTAACATGAGATATTCGTAAGTCTTCATTTGGTTCACCCAGCTGTATCTCTCTTACAATCATTTTATCTAATAATGGTACAATTTCATTTATAGAAGATAACTTTTCATAACCTATCAAATTAACCTTTTCATTTTGTGGATTATAAACTACTACATTGATTCCATTATCAATCATTTGCTGCAATTTATCTGTGTTTTCTTCATCAATCATATCCATATCTTCAATAATTAAGACGTTATATCTTTGTTTCTCTATGATTAATGAATCTGCCTCGATCTTACAAGCTGATGATTGTAAGATCTCATTTTCTAAATAATTAAATTCAATTTGATTTTGATATAAAGGCTTTACAGTTTTCCATGGTAGGTATTGGGCTTCACATAAAACAGCAATGGATGTTTGATTGATACTATCTGTCATAAGCCAGCTCATTCGCTTCATGTAATCTGAGATTTTCTTATAATTTGACCACCAAATATTATTGGGACCTACATCTGGTGGACGCTCTCCGTATCTTCGCTCCCCTCGAATGGAATAAAAGAAAGCATGAGGAAATAAAAGATTTACACCCCGTACAAAAAGCCAGTCCATATACCATTTCATATCATCCATAGAAAAACTCCAGTCGATACCATTCTTCCCTGAACAAGCAAAACATTCATTTCCATTCCTACGTTTTCCTCGATGTCTTGCAGAGTCAGAGCTACATTTACCCATCGTACTATGTTGCCCCTCTAATGCTTTGCCTTCTTCTGGTGCCACCCATCTCCAGACCACATCTTGAGCAGGAATATGAAAGTATTTCAAGACACCAATATCATCACTACCTTCTGGGTGCCCCGTTAATGCAATTTTATGTTTCTCACACCAATCAGAAATGGGTTGATAATAAGTTTGTTCTAACCGTTTATTAATGGTTTCTTTAAACTTTTTTCTCTTTATTTTTGTTTCTTCCCCTGCTTCAAACCAAAGAATAGGTAAGTCTTTAATATCATTACCTTGCGCTTGATAAAAAGACAAAAACTCACCGGTCCAAGGTTGCAATCCTTTCATTCTTCCCCGTCCCATAATAGAAGGTTCATCGGTAAACATCCCAATTATGGTGTTTCCAAAATAATGTCCTAACACTTCAAAATATCGATCATGGGTAAACTGGATAAAAGCTTGCATAGCTTCTGGATTCAAGAGATCACTAGAGGGAGGTGGATTTTCCTCCCCATCATCTTCTCCAAAATGAATACCTCGAATATGTCCTCCAGTAAAAGTTTCTAAAAATAAGAGAATAGACCATTGCTCTGAATCAGGTGGAGTGAATATAATTTTTCCATTTATGAAGCTAATTTCTCTTGTACTTTGTGGTTCAATCTCCATTGAAGATTGTTTTTTTACTGCAAGAGCAACCACTAAATCTTTTTTTTCTTCCTCCTTTAGCTCTATTTCTACCTTTCCTCTGCAAGGGTATTCTACCATTTTCAATCCTTTACTTGCATAATTAGGATTAGATTTAACTACCTTCCCATGAGCAGAGCCCGAGGGATACATGGCTTCATCATATAAAACTACTTTCATTTTCAACCGATCTGCTTCCTCTACAGCACAGGCCACTAATTCCATAAATCGATCTGATAAATAAGGTATCTCTTTTGGAATACCTATACGAGGGTGAATAACAAATCCATTCACACCTTTGCTATAAAAATCATTAATCTGTCTAATAATTTCTCCCTCTTTTAAATCATCATTCCAAAACCAAAAAGGAATCGGTGTATATTCTTCACTAGGTTGTAAAAATTCTTTTTTTAACTCCCCCATCTATTGTAAAACCTCCTGACTCTATGTCCATATAAACAGTTATGCCGATTATTTACTATATAGATATAAACCTTCATAATCGAATTTTCCGTAAGTGCCTATAAAATTGTATAACTATATGCAAATTACTTACGCATTCTTGTCTGCTAATACTAATTTTGCCAAAAAGGCCAATGTAAGTCCTTGTCCCCAACCTTGAATTCTTTTTTTAGGTACTTGCTTGTATCCTTCTTCATCATCCATAACTGCTGTTCCTGCAGAAACATTCATAACCCTTCCGTCTTCTGCAATATTATCTACGATGCCTCTATAGGCTTTTTGAATATAGTCAGTATAAATGTTTTGTCCTAACACTTTTTCATAGGAAATGAGGCCAGCTGCAATACCAGCAGAGGCTGATATTTCTTCATAGGATTCTGGATTTGTAAGGACTGTATGCCAAAGCCCTCTATCCGATTGAAGTCTTACTAAAGCAGCTAACTGATCGCGTAAGGAACCTTCAATCATCATAAAGGAGGGATTCGTCACTGTAATAAGTTGAAGAGCCTCTCCCATGGTTAAGGCAGCCCAAGCATTAGCTCTTGCCCAATAAATAGAAGACATATTATTTTGCTTAATATGATCCCAGCCATGATAATACAAATTACTTTGATTATCTTGTAAAAATTCTTCATGCCAATAATACTGATTTAGTCCATCTTTAATATACTCTTCATTATTTAGCTTAACACCAATGCGCAATAAGAAATAAGCTGCCATAAAAAGAGTATCCGCCCATGCTTGTTCAGGAAAATTATAATTTTGAGAAACTGTATGCTGAAATACTCCTTCTCCAAAACGAACTGCTTCATGAGTCAAATGTTCAGCCATTTGTTTAGCCATATTTAAGTATTTTTCATCTTCTGTTGCTTCATAAAGGGTAATCATTGTATGTCCAATGGAAATGGCGTTCACTGTAAAAGGAGGGATACCGCGTTCAATATAATCATCTACCCACCTTACTAAGAAATCTAAATATTCTTGTTCTCCTGTGCTTTTCCAGGCCTCACAAATACCATAAAAAGCAACACCACCAGGCCAATCCCATGCAAAATCCATTTTCATGGTTCGCTTCACTACTTTATCAATTAATTGTCTTAATTCTACTTGATCAATACTGAATGTAGACAAAAAAATCAGTCCTTTCTCTTTTTATCCTTTTATATTTTGTTGAATCACTCTATATTGGTATCTTCCTATCTTTAACTTTCCTGCTGTAACTGGTTCTTTCGTTATTGCATCTATTCCTTCCCCAGAAAAATTTGCAGTACCCCCTTTACCATCCATGTTAATAATGATCCACAGCCAATGATCTTCAGCTTTTCTTGGAACTGCAATGGTTCCTAGGGATGTATCAAGCCTTACACTTACTCCTGCTTCTTTTGCATAATGATCAAGGATATTTTGCATCATTTGCTTTCTATTTTCACCCATCGGCATAGAACCAATCATAACGATTTTCCCTTTGCCAACTTGTTTTTCTGTAATAAAAGCATGTCCATCACAGGGGCCTCCCTCAATTTCACCCATTACTTTAGCTTCTATAGGTTTAAAAACAGAACTCCATAACCCTAATTCTGCTGAAGTACCAAATGCCTTTCCAAAAGATTCTGATCCATCCATGGGGAAAGTAAAGAGAGTTTCTACCCCTGCTAGCTGTTCAATATCACCTAATCCAGCATGGGTATGAACCGTATGTTCTTCTGTACGTCCTCCTGTTACAGGGCCTACAATCCATATTCCCCCATCTTCTACAAAAGCTTGGGCACGGGTTAAATAATCCTTTGATACATAATGCATAAAGGGTGTAAATAATACCTTATATCCTTCTAAACTTTCACTTTCGTTGATTAAATCTCGATGAATTCCTAATTCTAATACATACGTATTTAAGTCTGTCATAAGACTACGATAATTTAAATTTTTGTGAGGTTCTGTAAATATAAATACTTGAGCTAAATCAGAATAGGTAATGGCAAATTCTGCTTGCGTAGTTTTGGCTTCTAATAATAATGGTTCTAATTCCTTTCGTGCTTTTTCTACCTCTAATACTTCTGCATATCCTACAGTTGGAGTTCCCCATGCACTAAGCAAAGCACCATGGGGGATCTCACACCCCATTCTTTGTTGTCTAAAGAGCCAATAGCAAAATCCTTCTGCTCCAAGAGCATAGGCGGAAACTGCTTCTGCAGCTAAATACCCTTTACGATGGGTACGGGAATAACCATCTAATCGACCGGTATGGGAAGTGCTTGTTTCCATGACCCAAAAATCTCTACCTTTTTTTACATTTCGGAAACGATCAAATTTTACAATAAAGTTTTCATAAGCATCACAATCTGGATATCCATCTACACCAGCAAAATCTAAGTTTTTAAATAAACGTTCATTATCAACCCTAAATCCAAGACAGCTATTATGAGTAATTGGTGCCTTAGAATATTTTCTTATAATTTCTGCTTGCTCATCAGCAAATTCTGCAATTTTTTCTCTAGAAAACTTTCTATACATGGTGCTAAGAGAAGCGTTATGTAAAAACGGAGTAGGTAAGGGTTGTGGAACTTGATCAAAACTTAAATATGCTTCACTCCAAATTTGAGTTCCCCATGCATCATTTAAATTTTCAATGGTTTCGTAACGTTTTTTGAGCCATTCATGCCATAATATTTTACATGTCTCACACATACATTCCCCTACATGGCATTTAAATTCATTATCCAGCTGCCACCCAATAACGCCTGGAACATCAGCTAAAGCCTTGGCAATTTCCTCCGTAATCATAGCTGCTCTTTTTCTAAAATATGCATTATTAGTGCACACATGTTGTCTCGCCCCATGGCTCATTATAGTACCGCGTCCATCTACATACATTCGTTCTGGATGCCCGTGTGACATCCAAATAGGAGGGGTAGGTGTGGGAGTACACATGATGGTATCGATTTCATTTTTGTGAAAATTTTTAATCACGTTAACAAAAAGA
>JAAZLH010000162.1 GCA_012799415.1 Candidatus Epulonipiscium sp.
AAACTTTCATTAGACTGCTTTTGGCTTAGGGTTTTCTGTAATTCTATGGTTTTTTCTGCAATCATTTTACTGGCAAAGGCCATGGTAGACATTTTAATTGCTAAATTATCAGTTGTTATTTTTTCAACATCAAGGGCTTGATCTCCTAAGTTGATTTGATTAATGATAGAAGCAAGGGCTTTTTCCTGTTCATCGCAAAACAAATTGTATGCATCTTTTCCACCATTTATTTTTGCCTGAAACAAGATACCATCACGAACCTCTTGGATGGTTAAAACCTGTTTTAAAATTGAGATGGCAATCAAATATGCTAAGTGACCTTTGTTATATCGTTTTTTTATTGGCTTAGGAATTAAGTTTAATTTCACATAGTTGTTAATCATAGAGGGTGTGATAATTTTTTCAGTAGCATTATTTGAGAATTTACCAATTGAATGTTCTATAAAGCTGATAACTTGATCCATGTATAAATCGATATCAGGTAACTCTTGCCATCTAGGTATATGATACTTTGAAATATCTTTACTTAATTGTAATAATTCTTTTTCAATATTTTTCATTTATCATAGTAGCCAAGTATACGACTACCATTTCACTTCCTTCCCAAACTTACATTTATGTTAATATAATCATTATACACCAATCTAGTTACAATAACAAGATGATATGGTTGCAATAACAATAGTATATAGTTGTAATAATTATACTTATTTTATATTTATTTGCTCACCTTTAGTCTTAGCTGAACTAAATGGATATAAGAAAGGTTATAAATATGATATAATCGGTTTATAACCTTGGGAATCTTAGGTCTA
This sequence comes from Candidatus Epulonipiscium sp., assembly GCA_012799415.1. Taxonomy (GTDB): domain Bacteria; phylum Bacillota; class Clostridia; order Lachnospirales; family JAAYNZ01; genus JAAZLH01. The sequence continues at coordinate 816 of JAAZLH010000162.1, forward strand.
ACATTATTTATAAATGCTATGTTTTTTTATTAAACTTGGTAAACAAGGGGGAGTATTTATGGTTAAAACCTTTTTAAATAATATTTTCTACTTTTTAAAAGAGGCAAAAACCCTTTTTAAGGTGGATCTATTATCTAATGTTTTCTCAATAATTAGTATTGGCTTTATTTTTCTTATACTTAGTATGATAGTTTCTGGATGGAAAGTGACCAATGAAATGGTAGAGGTGTTACAAGAAGATGCAGAAATTAACGTTTATTTTCCAGAACATTTTTCTACAGAAGAAAGAGTTTTGTTAAGAGATAAAATCGCAAGAATGGACGGTGTAAAGGCAGCGGTGATTATTAGTCAAGAAGAATCCTATAAAAAAATGGAAGGGATTTTGGGAAAAGAAGCTAAGGTTCTTAGTTATTTTGATGAAAATCCTTTTGAAGAATTCATAGAAGTGAATATTGATATTCAGGAGATGGAATTTATCTTTGAAAAACTAGATAATACCCTCGGCATTGATAGTGTGCGTGATAATAAGCAAGTGTTAGAGCGGTTGAAAGAGGTAGCAAGTCTCACCACATTTTTGGGACTTTTAGTCATCACTGCTGTAGGGATTTCAACTTTAATTGTAATTTCTCATATTATTCGTCAAGGGATCTATAATAATCGCGAACAAATCAATACTTTAAAATTATTAGGGGCCCCTGATTTATTTATTGGATTTCCTTTTCTATTAGAAGGACTTATCCTAACCTTATGTGGTGGAGCCTTGGCACTTAGTTTATCCTATCTTGGAATCCATTATGTATATGGGCAAATAAGTGGAGCCTTGCCATTTATTGCTTTGCCAACAAAGCAAATCATATTTAAAGAATTAACTAGATTTATTATGGTTGCTAGTATAGTACTTGGTATTATAGGAAGCTTATTTGGCCTATCATCTGCTAAAAGACAATAAGGGCATGTAAGCCCCTAGATTAGATAATATACTAGAAGGGTATTAGTGCCAAAGGCATATCGTGACCTTCGTGTTCAGAGGGAGTTTAAACTCTTTCTGAACACGAAGATCACGATGTTTATACACTAGAAAGAAGAAATAGAGTAGCAATGGTCAATGGGGCCATTTCCTTTACCTAAGTTTAGGCCTTGGGATAGTGCACCTGTAACATAATTTTTCGCGGTTTCAACAGCTACAGATATGGTGTTTCCTTTTGCTAGGCCAGCTGCAATAGCCGCTGACAATGTACAACCTGTTCCATGGGTATGATTGGTATCGATTCGTTTTCCTGGTAGCCAATGAATTTCATTAGGATGATAAAGCAGATCATCACATGCATCTTTTAAATGACCACCTGTAAGGAGAATGTGGCCATGATAATGGTTAGCGATTTGTTTAGCAGCAAGTAGCATATCATCTTTCGTCTCAATGGGAAAACCGCATAACACTTCAGCTTCAGGAATGTTAGGAGTTATGATATTTGCTAAAGGAATCAATCTTTTAATAAGAGCTTCTTCAGCCTCTTTTTGCAAGAGGCGATGGCGACTAGTGGACACCATAACTGGATCCAGTACTATATTTTTAGGTTGATATTCTTTTAGTTTCTTCACAATGACTTCTATTGTTGTTAAGCTAGATACCATACCTATTTTTACAGCATCGGGAAAAATATCTGTAAAAACTGCATCTAGTTGAGCTTCTACAATTTCAGGGCCTATATTTTGTATGGCAGATACACCACAGGTGTTCTGAGCAACAACAGCAGTGATGACACTCATACCATAGGTTTTGAATGCAGTAAAACTTTTAAGATCAGCTTGTATACCTGCTCCTCCACTAGGATCTGTTCCTGCAATCGTTAAGACTTTATACACAAAACCACCACTTTCTTATCTAATATTTTGGTTTTCTATAAGCAATTCTTGGATCTCTTTGGCAAGACTTTGGGTTGTAACTTGAATATTTGAACTTGACAATATAGCGGAAACAACGGCAATTCCTTTAATATTTGCTCCTTTTAAATTCCAAAGGTTTTCTTTAGATATACCGCCAATTGCAACGACAGGGATTTTTACAGCATTACATATTTCAGTTAAAGTAGAGAAGGAAGTAATCTGGGTAATTACCTTTGTTGTTGTTGGATTCATGGCGCCTGTTCCTAAGTAATTTGCTCCATGTTTTTCGGCCTCAAGAGCTTGCTCTACTGTTTTTGCACTGGCGCCAATTAGTTTATTAGGTCCCATAATGCGGCGGGCGGCCTTTACTGGAATATCATTTTGTCCTAGATGAACGCCATCAGCATTGACAGCTAAGGCAATATCAATTCGGTCATTAATAACAAGAGGAACGTGATATTGATCAGTTAGTTTTTTTACCTGTATGGCTTTTTTAAGGAATGCTCTTGATGTAGCTTCTTTTTCACGTAATTGGAGGAGAGTAACTCCGTTTTGTAGTGCTATTTCAATGGCAGAAAGAAACTCTTGTTCTTCATAGGAACTACTATCCGTTACAAGATATAAAGAATAATCAATGGACTTCAATGATCTTACCCCTTTCTTGAATCATTTGATTTGATACCTGGTATAAATGATCAAATAGTGATATTTTAAAGCTTCCGATTCCATTAGAGTTCTCCTTTGCTAATTCGCCACAAACTCCCATGATGGTTGTGGCAGCAACGGAGGCGGTGAGTAAGTCACCATGACTACAATAAGCTGCTATCAGGCTTGTACACATACAACCTGTTCCAGTGATTTGGCTTAACATATCTACACCATTACTTACAAGATACAAGGAGTGATGATCTGCAATAATATCTGTTTTTCCTGTTGCAACAATAACGGCATCCTGCTTGACAGAAAGCTCTTTTACAATGTCAGTCAGTTGGTCTATATTCTTATCAGTAGGCACATCAGAAGGGTGTATATCAATACCTGTTGCCTTCGTAGTTATATTTGAGAGGGCCTTAATTTCTGAAATGTTTCCTCTAATAATATTCGGCTTCAGTTCTTGAAGTATTTTTTTAGATAGATCTTTTCGAAAAGGGCTACCTGCCACACCCACAGGATCAAAGATGATGGGAATATTATTTTTTGATGCGATTTTTCCAGAAAGAAAAATTGCATCAATTCGAGCATCGTTGATATTTCCAATATTAATAACCAAAGCTTTAGCATTTTTTGTAATATTTCCAACTTCCTCCACATGTTCAGCCATAATGGGTTTCCCACCAACTGCAAGAATGATATTTGCACAATCATTGATAGTAATATGGTTTGTTAAACAATGAATAAGGGGATTTGTTTCTTTTGTCTTATGAATAATATTGATCATTTTAGTAGTGATTGTGCTCACAAATTATCCCTCCAAGTTTCTTTGTATTTTATCTAATAGGTGATTTTGGATAAGTGTTCTTAAAAACAAATAGGCAATGGAACTTCCTATTATTGTACCTGCTATAAATGAAGGGACAAATGTAAAAAGAGCAACTTCTTTATTACCTACAATAAAGGCCATAGCAGGATAGGAAAGCAAAGAACCAATGATTCCTGTACCTATGATTTCACCAAGAACAGCCCCTAGTGGATGCTTATATTTTCGATACAACAGCCCAGAAAGGGTAGCACCAAAAACAGAACCTGTAATGGCTAAAATATTAATACCCATAAAAACCATTCTAAGGAATGAAATAGTAAGGGCGCCAAATAAGGCGTACCAAGGACCTAGAAATACAGCAGTTATTACATTGATAAAATGTTGCATAGGTGCCATTCCAGGCACTCTTAAAATGGGAGAGAGAAGAAATCCAACAGCAATTAAAACCCCAGATAAGGTCATTTTTTTAAGGTTGAATCTCATATAACATCTACCTCTTCTCCATGAAGAATCTTATTCATATTCCGAACAGCACACATCTTTCCACACATTGTACAAGTATCAGGATTTTCAGGCATAGATTCTTCACGATATCTTCTTGCTTTTTCTGGATCAATGGCGAGAGAAAACATTTGTTCCCAATCTAGATTCTTACGAGCTATGCTCATTTGATAATCCCAATCTTTAGCATCTTTAATTCCTTTGGCAATATCAGCGGCATGAGCAGCTATTTTAACAGCTATGATACCTTCTTTCATATCTTCTAGAGTTGGAAGACGCAAATGTTCAGCTGGCGTTACATAGCATAAAAATGCAGCACCAGCTGCTGCTGCAACTGTCCCACCAATAGCAGCAGTAATATGGTCATATCCAGGGGCAATATCAGTTACTAAAGGACCAAGAACGTAAAAGGGAGCCCCTTTACAAACCGTTTGTTGTATCTTCATATTGGCTGCTATTTCATCTAATGGCATATGGCCAGGTCCCTCAATGATGACTTGCACGTTTTTGTTCCAAGCACGCTGTGTCAATTCGCCTAATACAACAAGTTCTTCAATTTGTGAAATGTCACCGCTATCAGCAATAGAGCCTGGACGGCAAGCATCTCCTAAACTAATTGTGACATCATATTCAGCACAAATTTCTAGTAGATCATCATAAAATTCATAGAAGGGGTTTTCATTCCCGGTTAACTCCATCCAAGAAAAAATAAGAGAGCCCCCTCTAGAAACAATATTGGTAAGCCG
>JAAZLH010000163.1 GCA_012799415.1 Candidatus Epulonipiscium sp.
CCTTCAATTTTTTCACCTAGACCTACCTCATAAAGATTTACACCAAAGATAGCTTCATTGGATAAAATAGGACTAAGCTGATGATTGAATGGCCCTTTATCTCCAAGAGCAATATTTGATACATGGGATACTAGCTCTTCAAGAAGAGGATCTGGACTTAACTCCATTTTATCCCCATTATCATCTATACCCATTAGATATCTACACCATCCTGCTAATACAAGGGGGATATATTTTAATTCAGAAACCTCTAAATCTTCTCTTTGCATATAAGCTTTTATAGTTTCTCCAAAACGAATCCCTAATTTTTGAGATGTATCCGTGGCAATCCTCTGAGGTGTATCTGGCATGAATGGATTTGGAAACCTTACTTGAAGCACTTCATCAATAAACTTCTTTGGATCAATAATTCCAGGATTCACCACCACTGGAAATCCTTCTACATATCCAATTTTTTCTACTAAGGTTTTAAGCTCAGGATCTTGCATCTCTTTTGAAATCAAGTCATATCCTAACAAGCATCCATATATTGCCAAGGCAGTATGAAGAGGGTTAAGACAAGTACAAACTTTCATTTTTTCAACCTTATCTACTGTTTCCCTGTCTGTAAAGATTATTCCACCTTCTTCCAGATTAGGCCTTCCATTGGGGAAAACATCTTCTATAATTAGGTACTCCGTTTCTTCTGCATTCACAAAAGGTGATACATAACTTCCCCTTGATGTGATAATATCATCTACATCTTCAAAACCCACATCTTTTAACATTTTCCTTACACTTGGATCTGGTCGTGGTGTGATTTTATCAATCATTGACCAAGGAAAAGATACTAATTTAGGATTGCTAACGTAGGCTTTAAAACCCTCATCTACTAATCCCTTTTCTGCCCACTTGTTAGCAAAGGTACTTATGGATTCATAGAGTTTTGTTCCGTTGTGAGATATGTTATCCATACTGACTAAAGCTATGGGATTTCTACCTTGTAAATACCTTTCATATAAAAGAGCAGCTATTTGCCCCATATAACTTGCTGGATAACTGGGTCCATTTTCAAAATCCTTAGCCACAGCGGATAAATATTCACCATTAACATCTATTAAATTATATCCTTTTTCAGTTATAGTAAAGCTTACCATTTGTAAACTAGGATTTATAAATATTTCTTTAAGTCTACTCCAACTAGTATCATTCTCTACATCTAAAACTATAGATTCTGCAATACTACCAATTACAGTCTTTTCTATACTACCGTCTACCTTTAAAGTAACAAGGACTGTTAAATTATCGTGGGCTTGATATATTGTTTTTATACTTTCACCGCCTACGACAACAATACCCTTATCACTTTTGCCTTTGTTTAAAATATTTTGTTGTGCATTGGCCATAAGTGCTCTAAATATATTTCCTGCTCCAAAATGAATCCAAGTGGGATTTTCCTTTGTATTTAACTTCATTTTTTCAATATTGTATTGGGGAAGTTCAAATCCTGCCTTTTCCCAAGAAGTATTATCTTTTAAAGACTCTAAGCTTAACTTCATTTAAAATTCCTCCTGTACTATTGTTACTTAGCAGACTTTCCAATTGCTTCCCATAAACCATTTATATATGCTATACCTAAGGCTCTATCATATAATCCGTATCCAGGCCTAGCATTTTCACCCCATATCATTCTACCATGATCAGGTCTTAGATATCCTTTAAAATCTATATCATGATAAGCTTTCATAATCTCAAATAAATCCAATGATCCATCTGAGGACAAATGGGATGATTCATCAAAATTTCTTCCTTCATGAATTTTAATATTTCTTACATGAGCAAAATGTATTCTTTCTTTTGAACCAAAGTATCTAATAATTTCTGGAATATTATTATTTACATTAGCACCTAAGCAACCACTACAAAGTGTTAGCCCATTGTAAGGACTATCAACTAAATTGATAATTCTTTCTAGATTTTCTTTATTATTTACAATCCTAGGTAATCCAAATATTCCCCATGGTGGATCATCAGGATGTATAGCCATTTTTATATCACAAGCTTCTGCTGTTGGTATAATCTTTTCTAAGAAGTATCCTAAATTCTCAAACAACTTCTCTTCATCCACATCTTTATATAAATCAAATAATCCTTTTAATTGCTGTAGTCTCTCAGGCTCCCAACCAGGTAGTGATAAATTTTTAGAACCTTTTTCCATTTCTTCAACAAGTTTATCTGGTTGTATTTCTTTAACCACCTTATCCTCATAAGATAAGGCTGTTGAACCATCAGGCAATCTTTTTGCCAGATCAGATCTAGTCCAATCAAATACAGGCATAAAATTATAACATACTACTTTAATTCCAAACTTTGATAAGTTAATTAATGTTTGTTTATAATTTTCTATATATCTATCTCTAGAGGGTAAACCCAACTTTATATCTTCATGAACATTAACACTTTCTATTATCTCAAGTTCTAATCCATGTGATTCTACTTCTTCCTTCAACTTTTTTATTTTTTCTACAGGCCATACTTCCCCTACTGGAACATCATATAATGCTCCAACTACTCCCGTTACTCCAGGGATTTGCCTGATTTGTTCTAATGTGACCGTATCATCATTAGAACCAAACCATCTGAAAGTCATTTTCATACTATACCTTCATCCTCCTTAATTGCAACATCTATTTAATATTAATTAATCCAAATTTATCTGAATTAAATTTATAATTGAATTCCAAAATAATTCTCTGCATTATAATAAGATATTTCTTCTATCATATCTCCTAACAATTCCATATCATAAGGTACTTCTCCTTCTTCAACCCATGTCCCAACTAAATTACATAATATTCTCCTAAAATATTCATGTCTTGTATAGGAAATAAAACTACGAGAGTCAGTTACCATTCCTACAAATCTCCTTAGTAATCCTAGATTAGCTAATGCTGACATTTGTCTAATCATGCCTTCTTTCTGATCATTAAACCACCAGCCTGATCCAAATTGAATTTTTCCTGGAATACCTTCATTCTGAAAATTACCTATCATTGTTCCTAGAACATAATTATCACTTGGATTCAGGCAATAAAGAATAGTCTTTGGCAATTCATTCGTCTTATCTATTTCATTTAAAAGCTTTGATAAAGGCTTGGCAACAAAACTATCATCAATGGAGTCAAATCCAATATCAGCTCCTAGTTTTTTAAACATTCTCTCGTTGTTATTTCTCAGAGCACCTATATGAAACTGCATTGTCCAACCTAGTTTATTATACATTTTAGCTAATTTTACAAGGGTCATGGTTTTATATTTATCTATTTCAACAATAGATAAGCTTTGCCCTTCCATTGCCTTAATAAAGATTTCATTAAGCTCTTGGTCAGTTGCCCTTTCAAAAAATGCCGGCTCTATACCATGATCTGATATTCTACATCCTTCTTCGTGGAAGAATTGAACTCTTTTTTCTAGAGCTTTTATAAACTCATCATAAGAATTAATTTTAATACCACTTACTTTAGATAGAGATTTTACCCAAGGGATAAATGTATCCTTTTGAATATTTATCCCTTTATCTGGCCTTAAAGTTGGCATTACCTTTACATCAAATTCCTTATCATCTCTTATTTCCTTATGATATTCAAGGGTATCTATGGCATCATCAGTAGTACATAATGCCTTTACATTAGACATTTTAATAAGTTTCTTTGCTGTAAGTGCCCTTTCCTTTAATATAAGGTTTGTTTTTTCCCAAATCTCATCTGCAGTATTTTCATTTATTATCAAATCAATATCAAAGTATCTTTTCAGTTCTAGATGTGACCAATGATATAGTGGGTTACCAATACAATATGGAATAGTCTTAGCCCATGCTTTAAACTTTTCATAATCAGAAGCATCTCCAGTTATATATTTCTCACTTATACCATTACTTCTCATTGCTCTCCATTTATAATGGTCTCCATCAAGCCAAAGTTCCGTAATGTTTTTAAAGCTTTTATTTTTTGCGATTTCTTCAGGGCTTAGATGGCAGTGATAATCAAATATTGGCATATTCTTTGCGTGGTTATGATATAAATCAATGGCCACTTTATTACTCAATAAGAAGTTCTCATCTAAGAACTTTTTCATTATAAATTCCTCCCTTAGTTTATAGTAGCTATAAACCATTAGTTATTCTTCATCAGCTACCATACCAATAAGATCAAATTTTTCACAACTTACCACAATATCAAATTTATCTTTATTAGGTTTGTCACATTTCACCATAACAGTGCGATCACTTAAATTATAATACCAACCTGCTCTAGATTCTTCCCAGTTCTCTTTTGTAAGGAATTGTGGAATTTTTTCCCCATCGACAGTAACCCAATAAGCTCCTTTTTCTTTACTTACAACTTTAAGATTTAATTTTTTAATGGTGTCTTGATAATTTCCTTCTCTACTAAAAGATATTACTTTTTTATCTCCAGACTTTACTTCTATTGTGGTTTTAGAGAAAATTCCATTTTCAAAATCATTCGTACATCCATCATCATCATACAAGATAAATGAGCTATCCTTCTCTGCACCAATAAGTATGTCTAAATTATGCATTACATCATTTGCAGCATTATGAATATCTTCTGTTGTTATAAATATTGCTGAGCCACGTAGAAACATTGGAATGGAAGATAAATCCACAGGAATTTCTATGGTTTGTCCACCTTCATATTCCTTCATATTATCATTCATATCGAACCATTTCTCACCTGCTGGAAGATAAACTGTTCTTGTTGTTGCTCCTTTTTCAAAAACATTAGCAACTAATACTGAACTTCCAAACATAAATGTTAAGTTTTTATCATTGTAACAATTTATATCATTCGGAAACTCTAAAAACAATGGACGCATAGCAGGTTTTCCATTTTTATATGCTTCATACATAAGTGAATATAAATATGGGATCATTCTATATCGTTGGGCATATGCTTCACGCACATTTTCCATATGCTCTTCATACATCCATGGCTGTGTAACTGTATTATCACTATTGGCAGAAATCATACAAAAACGAGGTTGGAATATTCCACTTTGAATCCAACGTAGTGGATCCAGAATAGCCTATACTCCATTTTGGAGCAAATATTGTTTTTCCCGTTAACCAAGAAAATCTTTCTGTTACATCCTTTACTTTAGGACCTAATATTATATAGTAATCCAAATCACCATCTTCTGCATTATAGTATCTATAAAGTCCATGATAATTATCTAATTCGTTACCCATATCAAAAATTGACGTAGATAAGTTGTCATAAAATAATCCGAATGATATATTTGTGTTTTGATTTCGTGTAATGTAGAATGGAACATGTTTATATAAAGGATCTGTAAACTCTGCATCATATCCCATAGGATCAACACTCATCATCCTAAAGCGTTTTCCATGACGATCAGTTTTTCCTGCTTTTTCACCAAGTCCATAATATTTTTCTTCCAATTCCCTCTCCATATAGTGAAAAGGTCCCTTACCTAGTGATTGATTAATATTATATGCCTGTGTTTTTCTATCACTTGCAAATTTTATTTCTTCACCATTTATCTTTGCATACCAAGTGGCTTTCATTCCATTTAAATCGAATATTACCTTAATTTTAGATGTTTCAATAATACATTTATTATCAATGACTTCATATTCATATTTTGGAAGTGAGAAAGGACTTATATCTAATCTAGCTCTTCCTTCCCTTGGTATATCATCCATACCTGGTGCTACCAACCAACTCCTATCTAATTTAAGCTCTTCCTCTATAAAAAGCACTCTTATTATATCTTCTTCTAATATGAATACCTTTACATAAGTATTTTCATTCTCCAATTTAAATTCTAAAGTATTATTTTCTTCCTTTATAAATTCAAATGGATAATTTCTCAAAATCATCTTATATCACCCCTAAATTTTATATTATGTAAGTAATATGGACATTAATTAGTTTGGTAAGTATAGATATTGATAAGAATATTTTTAATTAAGTAGCAGATAATTGCCTATACTTGTACCTCCCTTCTAGTATTTCTGACTTCATCTAATTTATATAATAATTTAAAAACAAACTGCCTCTTTATTGTTTAAATATACTAAATATTCTTTTCTTGTATACTACCATACATGATAGGCCATGTCAATCTAATTAAATGTTTTTTAGAAAGTTTATTTGTTTATTTAAAATACTTAGGATATTTTTCTTTTAATTCTACTTGTTCTATTAAAAGCTTTTTCAAATGCTTACTCATTATATCCCGTGCTTTTTCTACATCTTTATCCTTTATTGCTTGTAAAATTTCTTCATGTTGCTCAATATTTTTGTCCCAGTTAATATTCGCTATAAAACTCAGAAGTCGAATTCTTTTATATTGACTATTGACTTCCTGGATTACTGACCATGTCCTTGCCTTATTACATGCTATAAAGATAGTCTTATGAAATTCTTCATCTAATTCTAAAAATTTACTATATTCCTTATTTTTAATTTTAGATTTTTGAAGATCTAAGTTTTTCTCCAATTCAATTAAAGCATCTTCAGGAAATTCCTTAGCCGCCAGTTCAATAACAGCTTTTTCCAAGCTCTCTCTAATAAATCTTGCTTCTTCAACTTGTTCTAAGTCAATATATGAAATATAAGTACCTCTCTGTGGTAATACATATACTAAATCTTCTTTAGATAGTTTTATGAATGCTTCTCTTACAGGGGTTCTACTTACATTTAAGAGCTCTGAAATTTCATTTTCACTTATTTTATTACCTGGTTTTAATTTAAAATTAATAATATTTTCCTTTAAAAATTCATATACATACTCACTAACCGATACTCCAGATTTGGGTTCTGGTATATTTATTTTCATATTAATCACCTTCTCATTTATTATTTGTTACGTAGATTTATAGCCAAGCTCTCTTGATATCAAACCTGCATATTTTTTTACTGAATCAGCAATTTTTTCAACTTTATTTCTCGTAACCCTTATTGTAGGTCCTGAAATACTTATGGCTCCCTCTACCTCTCCTTTATGATTAAATACGGGAGCACCTATACATCTAACCCCTAATTCATTTTCTTCATCGTCCTCTGCATAGCCTTGTTCTCTAATTATTTCCAGCTCTTTTTTAAAGTTATCAAAATTAGTAATAGTATTTTCTGTTAGTTTCTTAATATTGCTATTTTCCCATATTTCTTCTACTTCTTCATCATCAGTAAATGCAAGTATGGCCTTGCCTACTGAAGTACAATATAATGGAGATCTTCTCCCTATGGTAGAAGCCATTCTTATGGTGTTATTGGCTTCTACTTTATCTATATATACTATATCATTTTCATCCCTAATTACTAAATGAACAACTTCATTTATTTCTCGCATTAAAGCTTGAGTATAGGGTTTGGAAATTTTAAGTATATCTAAACCCTCTATTCTTTTTGAACCCAGTTCATAAAGCTTTAAGGATATTTTATACTTATTTGTTGTTAAATCCTGTTCTACAAACCCTTTATATATTAAAGTTCCTAACAATCTATGGACAGTACTCTTATGAAGACTCACCTTTTCGCTTATATCGGTAATTCCTAAACCATCACTATAATCTGATATTACCTCTAATATGGATAATGCTCTATCTACAGACTGTACAACATCAATCATTCTTTCACCTCCAGCTTATTATTTTACTATTTATTTGATTATAGCACAAACCAATATTACTTTTCTGGTAATTATTTTAAATAGACTTGCAATTATTTTTGTCTTTGATTATAATAAAGTTAATTGAGTTTCACTATATGAATATTGGTTCCACATCACGAAACAATGTAGCTAAAGGAGGTCATAACATGACAAAATATAAAATTCTTAAACGAATTGAAGATGTTGGAGTTGTGGCAGTAGTAAGGGCTGAGAACACTGAAGCTGCCAAAAAAATTGCTTTAGCCTGTATGGAAGGAGGAATAGATTCCATCGAAATTACCTTTACAGTACCAGGAGCACATAAAGTTATTGAAGATCTAACAGAGGAATTTGGTGATAAGTTATTAGTTGGTGCTGGTACTGTTTTAGATAGTGAAACTGCTAGAATTGCCATATTAGCTGGAGCAAAGTATATAGTAAGTCCAGGATTTGATTTGGAAACTGCAAAATTATGTAATAGATATCAAATCCCATATATGCCTGGATGTATGACTATTACTGAGATGATCACAGCTATGGAGGCTGGAGCAGATATTATCAAGGTATTCCCTGGAAGCGCCTTTGGCCCATCCTTTATTAAAGCGATTAAAGGACCATTACCACAGGCAGTACTTATGCCAACTGGAGGAGTTAGTATTGATAATGTTGATGAATGGATTAAAAATGGCTGTGTAGCTGTAGGAGTAGGGGGAAATCTAACTAAGGGTTCCAGTGAAGATATGACTAATGCTGCTAAAGAATTCGTTGCCAAAGTTAAAGAGGCTAGACAATAATATAATTTAATGGAGGGATATCATATGAATAAGGGAAAAGTTGTTACTTTAGGAGAAATAATGTTAAGACTTTCAACTCCTAGATTTGAAAGATTTGTACAAGCAGATACCTTTGATGTTGTATATGGTGGTGGTGAAGCAAATGTTGCTGTGTCATTATCAAACTATGGATATGATGCATATTTTGTTTCAAAGCTTCCTGAAAATGAAATTGGTCAATCTGCTATTAACCATCTAAGAAGATTTGGAGTTCACACAGATTATGTAGCAAGGGGCGGAGATAGAGTAGGTATTTATTACTTAGAATCCGGTGCCTCCATGAGACCTTCAAAGGTTATTTATGATAGGGCCCACTCTTCTATCTCTGAAGCAGATATTGCTGATTTTGATTTTGATGAAATCTTTAAGGATGCTAAGTGGTTCCACTTTTCAGGAATTACGCCTGCATTGAGTAAGAAGGCAGCAATCCTTACTGAAGAAGCATTAAAAGCTGCAAAAAGACATGGTGTTACTACATCTGTAGATTTAAACTATAGAAAAAACCTATGGACACCAGAAGAAGCACAAAAGGTAATGACTAAATTGATGGAATATGTGGATGTTTGTATCGGAAATGAGGAAGATGCACATCTATGTCTAGGATTCAAACCAGGGGAAACAGATGTTACTTCTGGAGAATTAGAGTTAGCTGGATATGAAAGTATATTTAAGCAAATGAAAGAAAAATTTGGATTTAAATATGTAATCAGTTCCTTAAGAGAATCCTATTCAGCCTCTGATAATGGTTGGTCTGCTTGTGCCTATGATGGAAATGAATTTTATCACTCTAGAAAATATGATATAAGAATTGTAGATAGAGTTGGTGGCGGAGATTCCTTCGCATCAGGTGTAATCTATGGATTATTAGAAGGTAAAAACTTCAAAGATGCCCTAGAATTTGGTGTTGCAGCATCTGCACTAAAGCATACAATCCATGGTGACTTTAATATGGTAACAGTACCTGAAGTTGAAAACCTATTACAAGGTGATGCTTCTGGTAGAGTACAAAGATAGAAATCATAAAAATAGAAATCATTATATAACTCATTAATCCTTTCAAATAGTCCAGTGTCCTATCACTGGACTATTTTCCTTTATTCACCCTTCCTATAGCTTTGTTTCCTGATTAAGTCCCTAGTTTAAGGTTATATATATCATTAAGGAGGGATTTTATGCATTATAGAAAAATATTTATTGATGGTAAATGGGTAGATCCCGTAAGCAAAGATATAATCGAAGTCGAAAATCCAGCTACAAAGGAAATTATAGGAAGTGTACCTGCCTGTAATTCAGAAGATGTTAATAGAGCTGTCCATGCTGCTAAAGTCGCCTTTGAAACTTGGCAATTTAGCCCCCTAGAGGATAGAATCAAAATCTTAGAATCACTCCATAAAGAGTTAGAATCTAAGGTAGATGAAATGGCTGATATCATTGTAAAGGAATTAGGATGTGGAAGAACCTTTGCAAAGCATTCACATGTATTACCTTATCTTGAAGATATACAAACTCATCTTGGAATCATAAAGGACTATCCATTGGAAGAAAAATATGAAGAATATATAGTAAGAAAGGAACCTGTAGGAGTAATTGGAGCTTTGACCCCCTGGAATTATCCCTTAGGTCAGATTATCAAAAAATTATCCCCAGCCATATTAGCAGGTAATACTATAGTTTTGAAACCAAGTCAGAACACTCCACTTATAGCCTATATGTTAACAGAAGCCATTGAAAAAGCTAATTTCCCAAGGGGAGTATTTAATCTAGTGCCAGGAAGAGGATCTGAAGTAGGTAATGTACTGGCAAATCATAGGGATATAGATATGATAACATTTACCGGCTCCACTGAAGGAGGCATAGAAGTATCAAAGTTAGCCTCAAAAGATGTAAAGAGGATTACCTTAGAATTAGGAGGAAAATCACCGGCAATTATCCTTAAGGGAGCAGATCATAAATTAGCACTTACTAGAACTTTGGATAAAGTTTACCTAAATACAGGTCAATCCTGTAGTGCATATAGTAGATTACTGGTCCCAAGGGAAGAAAAAACAGAAATAGAAAAACTAATTATCCAAATGACAAAGGATTATAAGTTTGGAAATCCAAAAAATCCAGATACTATTATTGGTCCTGTAGCATCAAAAAAGCAGTTCGACAAGGTATCCTATTATATTAAAAAAGGCATTGAAGAAGGAGCAAAATTATTAATAGGTGAAATACCTAAGGAGTCTGAAGGATATTATATAGGGCCCACAGTATTTACAGATGTAAATAATAATATGGAAATAGCAAGAAATGAAATATTTGGTCCAGTATTATCCATAATCCCCTATGATACAGTTGAAGAAGCAATAGAAATAGCAAACGATACAGCCTATGGATTATCCGGAGGGGTATTTGGCCCAGAAAAAGAGGCCATGGAGGTAGCTAAAAAAATAAGAACAGGTACCATAGTAGTAAATTCTGGTACACAACTTCATAAAGCACCCTTCGGTGGATTCAAACATTCAGGATTAGGCCGTGAAGGTAGCAAATATGGATTAGAAGAATTTCTTGAAATAAAGGCCATATTTATATAGATTAAAATGGACATAAAAAGGAGGCAGATTTTCTGCCTCCTTTTTACACCTATATATCCTGCTTTACACCCTTTACATAGACATCTTTAATATTCCATAGTCCATCTATAACTAAAAGATCCGCATCCTTCCCTTTTTCTATGGATCCTTTTTTATCATAGACATTTATATATTTTGCTGGATTTTCTGCTGTCATTTTTACTATATCTCCTATGGACGCATCCACATTAGTTACCACATTTTTCACTGAATCTATATAACTTAACTCTAAATCTTTAACCTTTTCATAATCATACTTATAGATCCTATCTTCTGTGCCATCATCATATACTAATTTTA
>JAAZLH010000164.1 GCA_012799415.1 Candidatus Epulonipiscium sp.
CTATTCATTTAGCCCTTAAAGCTGTAGGTGTTGGTGAGGGTGATATCGTTCTTTGCCAAAGTCTTACTTTCTCTGCTACTGCTAACCCTATTATATATCAGAATGCTACACCAGTATTTATAGACAGCGACTATGAAACTTGGAACATGGATCCAAAAGCATTAGAGGCAGCCTTCGAGAAGTATGGTGATAAGGTGAAGGCTGTTTTAGTTGTGCACTTATATGGCCTTTCTGCTGATATGGACAAGATCATGGAGATCTGTAGTAAGTATGATGTGACAGTGATTGAAGATGCAACGGAGTCTTTAGGTGCTTATTATAAAGGAAAACATACTGGGACATTTGGTGAGTTTGGAGTCTTCTCGTTTAACGGAAACAAGATTATCACTACTTCTGGAGGTGGGATGCTTGTTTCTGATGATGAAGAGAAGATAAAGAAAGTTAGGTTCTGGTCCACTCAGTCTAGAGATGCAGCAAGGCACTACCAGCATAGCGAATTAGGGTTTAATTACCGTATGAGCAATGTCGTTGCTGGGATTGGTAGAGGCCAGCTTAAAGTATTAGATCAAAGAGTAGCTAAGAAGAAATATATTTTTGAGTTTTATAAGAGAGAACTGGGTCAATTAGATGGCGTGGAGTTTATGCCTATCAATGACTGGAATGAACCGAACTATTGGTTAAGTGTGATGACACTCAAGGGTTCAGTCAGACCTCTTGATGTGATGGAAGCATTAGAGAAAGAAAATATCGAATCAAGGCCTGTATGGAAGCCGATGCATATGCAGCCATTCTTTGCTGAGTATGATTATATTGGTTCAGATGTAAGCGAGAAGCTGTTTGAGAATGGTGTGTGCTTGCCATCTGATACGAAGATGACTGATGAGGATCTTGAAAGAATTTGTGGGATTATAAAGGGACTGTGGATTAAATAAGAAGTAGGTGCTAATTAGATGCAAAGTGAAGTTAAGGAAGAAGCTAAAGTGAATAAAGGCATATACAAAAGATTTCTCAAACGACCAATGGACTTCATTTTGTCTTTGATGGCGATTATTGTTTTAAGCCCTGTACTTTTAATCGTTGCGGTTCTTGTTAGGTTGAAGCTGGGTAGTCCGGTACTGTTTAAGCAGAAAAGACCAGGGCTTAATGAGAAGATATTTACTATGTATAAGTTCAGGACAATGACGGATGAGAAGGACGAGAATGGTGAGCTGCTTCCAGACTCAGTTAGGCTTACTAAGTTTGGTAGGATGCTACGATCTACAAGTCTAGATGAGCTGCCAGAGTTGTTCAATATTATCAAGGGTGATATGAGTATTGTTGGGCCGAGGCCGTTGCTCATTCAATATCTTGAACTTTACAATGAACATCAAAAGAGAAGACATGAAGTAAGACCTGGTCTTTCAGGACATGCTCAAGTCAATGGCCGTAATGCCATCAGCTGGGAAGATAAATTTAATCTTGATGTTGAGTACGTAGATAATGTTAGTTTCATAGGCGATTGGAAGATTATCTTTCTTACTATAAAGAAGGTATTTGTTAAGGAAGGTATTAGTTCAGATACATCGGTTACGATGGAGCCATTTAGAGGGTCAGTTAATCATTTGGATAACTAGAGCTTATTGCAATCATACATTTATTATTTCAGAGAGGAATGTACTGTTTATGAAAGACAAATTGATTATTATTGGTGCCAGTGGACATGGAAAAGTTGTCGCTGACATCGCAATAAAAATGAATAAGTGGCAAAGCATCGCATTCCTCGATGATGACGAGTCTATTAAGACCTCTATGGGGTTAGAAGTCATCGGTAAGACTGCTGATGCTTTTACTTATAAAGATGAAGCTGATTTCTTTGTCGCTATTGGAAGCAATGTTACAAGGGAGAAGATACAAGAGAAGTTGATCGAGGAAGGGTTAAATGTCGTTAGTTTAATTCATCCGAGTTCTGTTATTGGTACTGACCTTGAAATAGGTATCGGTACAGCTATTATGGCCGGAGTTGTTGTCAATGGCTCTACTAGAATCGGTAAGGGCTGTATCATCAACACAAGTTCTAGCTTAGATCATGACAATGTTATTGATGATTATGTGCATATTTCTCCTGGAGTTAGGACTGCAGGGAATGTAAGAGTTGGAAAGGGAAGCTGGATTGGAATTGGAAGTGTTGTAAGCAATAACGTGAACATCTGCAGTGATTGCAAATTGGGTGCAGGTGCTGTGGTGGTTAAGGATATTACTGAACCTGGGACGTATGTTGGGGTTCCGGTGAGGAGAGTAGATAGATGAGACAGAATGTCTGGATTTGGAATCATTATGCGACAAATATGTTTTTTGATCAAGCCGGTAGGCATTATTGGCTTGCAGAAAACCTAATAAAAGAAGGGTACAAGCCTACAATATTTTGTGCCTCTACTAACCACTTTTCAGACAATCATATTGATACTAAAGGACAAAAGTTTTCTACAGACTCTGTTAATGACATTCCATTTGTTTTTGTTAATACACCGGAGTATAAAGGGAATGGAAAAAAACGAGTGATGAATATGATTTCGTTTTATAGAGGCCTTTTTAAAACTGCGAGGATGTATGCTGAGTTAAATGGGAAGCCTGATGTGATTGTAGCTTCAAGTGTACATCCACTTACATTAGTTGCAGGCATTAAAATCGCTAAGAAGTTTCACATCCCTTGTATATGTGAAGTAAGAGATTTATGGCCTGAGAGTATTGTGGCTTATGGCTCATTAAAGAGGAATAGTATGATAGCTAAGTTATTATACCAAGGTGAAAAATGGATTTATAAAAAGGCAGATTCAGTAATCATGACTTGGGAAGGTGGTCGTCAATATATTAGCAATCAAGGTTGGGGTGAACAGGTTGATTTAAGTAAAGTTAAACACATAAGTAATGGAGTGATAATCGATTCTTTTGATAGGAATTCCAAGGAAAACAAGATTGACGATGATGACTTGAATGACAAAAATTATAAGAATTTAGTATATGCTGGCTCGATCAGAAAGGTTAATAATTTAGGACTTTTATTAGACGCAGCAAAATTAGTTCAAGATAAAAATCAACAGATTAGATTTTTAATTTATGGATCTGGCGATGAAAAAGAAATGCTCGAGAAAAGATGCAAAGAGGAGAAAATAAATAATGTAGTTTTTAAAGGTAGGGTCGAGAAGAAGATGATTCCTTCAATTTTAAAAAAATCTTATGCAAATATCTTGCACAACTCGAGTACTTCACTCGATAAATACGGACAAAGCCAGAATAAATTTTTCGAATATCTGGCTGCTGGTAGGTGTGTACTACAAACTTATACAACTGGTTATAGTGTTCTTGAAAAATTCAATTGTGGCTTGAGTGCTGTTAAGCAGCACCCTGAAGAAATTGCAGAAATTATACTCGAAGCATGTAAAGATAATGAAAAAGCTGAACAAATGGGTGAGAACGCAAGAATGGCCTCTTACGAATTTGATTTTACAAAGTTGACGAATAAACTAATTGAAGTTATTGAAAATGTATAAATAAGGAGCGTATATCATTATGAAATTGTATGACAAAATTGTAGAAAAGAAAGAAAAAATCTCAGTAGTAGGTCTTGGTTATGTTGGTATGCCTATAGCAGTAGCATTTGCTAAGAAAGTCGATGTAATAGGATTTGATCTCAATAATAAGAAAATCGATTTATATAAATCTGGAATTGACCCAACTAATGAAGTTGGTGATGATGAGATAAAGAAAACTACTGTTGAATTCACAGCAGATGAAACTAAGCTTAAAGAGGCTAAATTTCATATTGTAGCTGTACCGACACCAATAAACTCTGATAAAACGCCAGATCTTTCGCCAGTAGAAGGTGCAAGTAGAATTGTTGGTCGAAATTTGACTAAAGGCTCTATTGTGGTTTATGAGTCAACAGTATACCCAGGAGTAACTGAAGATATTTGCGTTCCTATATTAGAACACGAATCAGGATTAAAATGTGGCGTAGATTTTAAAATTGGATATTCACCAGAAAGAATTAACCCAGGGGATAAAGTACATAGACTTGAGAATATTATTAAAATTGTCTCTGGCATGGATCAAGAGAGCCTCGATGAAATTGCTAAAGTTTATGAATTGGTGATTGAGGTTGGTGTTCATAGAGCAGGTTCTATTAAGGTAGCAGAAGCAGCTAAAGTAGTTGAAAATAGTCAACGTGACATAAATATTGCGTTCATGAATGAACTTGCCATGGTTTTCGATAGAATGGGAATAGATACTAAAGAAGTTATTGAAGCTATGAATACAAAATGGAATGCTTTGGGCTTCACACCAGGTCTTGTTGGAGGTCATTGTATAGGAGTAGACCCTTATTATTTTGTATATGAAGCAGAGAAGTTAGGTTATCATAGTCAAATCATTCTATCTGCCAGAAAAATTAATGATGGTATGGGTAAGTTTGTAGCTGATGCGATAATAAAAAAGCTTATCTTGGCAAATAAAGTAGTAAGACAAGCTAAGGTTGTTATTTTAGGAATAACATTTAAAGAAAATACTCCAGATACAAGAAACTCTAAGGTTGTAGATATTATTGATAGTCTTAGGGAATATGGTATTGAGCCTATTGTGGTCGATCCAGAAGCGGACGCTGATGAGGCTAAGCATGAATATGGTATTGAATTGACTGATATCAAAGAAGTGGAGAATGCGGATTGTCTTGTTTTAGCAGTAGCTCATGATACTTTCAAACAGATGAGTTGGAATGACATAGATGCATTATACGGAGATTTTGATAGTAAAGAAAGAGTACTTATAGATGTTAAGAGCATTCTAGACAGAAGAGAGATTGAAGAAAAAGGATATAGTTACTGGAGATTATAATTAGGAAGGCAGAGGGTCGGGCATGAAAATACTTCATATAAACTCATACTATAGTGGTAGTAAGTTTTATAAAAATCTTTATGATTATCAAGTAAATAACGGGCTTGACATTAGTGTCTTTGTTCCAGTTGCCACATCTATCAACAACCATAAAGACTTTGGTACCTACACAACTATAGCCAAGAATCATAATAAATTTGATAGATTTGTTTTTCATGTTAAACATAGAAAAATATTCAAGAATATCGTTGAAGAAGTTGATTTTAATAAGCATGACTGTATGCATGCTCATTCTCTATTTTCCAATGGGTACATTGCAATGAAGTTAAAAGAAACATACGGGTTGCCGTATGTTGTTGCAGTGAGGGACACGGATATTAATGTATTTTTCAAAAAATGTATCATTTGCGAAAGCTAGGGAATGAGATACTTCAAGAAGCTGATAAAGTCATTTTTTTATCAGAAACATATAAGGACAAATTAATAAATAGATTTGTAAAACCTAAGAACAGAGAATTAATATCTGCTAAGTCATATGTGATTCCAAGTGGTATAGACGAGTTTTGGTTAAACAATGTTAATTCTGTTAAACAGTTGAATTCAGATAAAGTAATCAAATTATTACAGGTTGGAGAGATTAGCAAAAGAAAAAATATCTTAACTACAGTAAAATCTATAGAATTACTTAAAAAAAATGGCTATGATGTCCAATTTACTGTAGTAGGAAAAATTGTAGATAATGATATTTATGAGAGTATTAAAAAACTCGATTTCATAAAATACATATCTCCAAAGCCCCAAAATGATCTTCTAGAGATTTATAGGGAGAATGATATATTTGTGATGCCTTCTATAACTGAGACATTTGGGTTAGTGTATCCTGAAGCTATGAGTCAAGGGTTACCGTTAATTTATACACGGGGACAAGGTTTTGATGGTCAATTAGAAGATGGAAA
>JAAZLH010000165.1 GCA_012799415.1 Candidatus Epulonipiscium sp.
ATTGGCGTGCCTTTTGGATTTTTAATGGGAATATTGCCAGATGTAGAGGCTTTCTTTCGCCCATTATTGATTACTATACAAACAACACCTACAGTCTCCTGGCTTGCATTGGCTCTAATTTGGTTTGGATCCCCTGGAACAATGACGATTTTTATTACCTTTATTGCTGTTCTCCCTATTTTGATAATTAATGTATACCAAGGAATTGGGCAGTTAGACAAGTCTTTGTTAGAGATGTCTACTTTGTTTCAAGTTCCTAAAAGAAAACAATTGACTTCTCTTTATCTTCCTCAACTACTACCTTTTATATTAGCTGGTAGTACGGCAGGAATTGGAATGACTTGGAAGGCAGTAGCCATGGCAGAACTACTAAGCGGTAGAAACGGCATAGGAGGACGAATTGCTCTTGCCCGTGTGCATTTATCCACAGCAGAGGTACTGGCTTGGACCATTGTACTAATGATACTGGGATATGGGGGAGAACAATTGATGAAATATATAACGAAAAAGGTCATGGGACACTGGAGGGATCCGTAAATGATTGAGTTACAAAAAGTAGATAAAATTTTTGACGGTCTACAAGTACTTCATAATCTATCTTTTACCGTACCTAAGGGAAAAATTCTTTGTATTTTAGGGCCTTCAGGCTGTGGAAAGACTACTATATTACGTATTTTAGCAGGCTTATTGCCTGTGGATAGAGGAAGAGTTATTCAAAAAGAGCCTATTGTTTCTAGCTACGTATTTCAAGAACCACGACTGCTTCCATGGAAAACCCTTCGAGAAAATATTGACTTTGTTATTTCCTCTTCTTCTAAAATAATAGAGGAAAAAATTCAATTTTATCTAGAAAAAACAGGCTTATATGAATATAAGGACTATTACCCTCATCAATTAAGTGGAGGTATGAGACAAAGAACTTCTTTAGTAAGGGCTTTTGTCTATGAACATGAACTACTTTTAATGGATGAACCTTTTCAATCCTTAGATATAAAAACAAGAGATACGCTGCTACATCAGACCTATCTATTGTGGAAAGAAACTCAAAATACCATTGTATTTGTAACACATCATATAGAAGAAGCGTTATTACTTGGAGATGAAATTTTGATTTTAAGCGGAAAACCCACTGAATTGAAAGCAAATCTTCCCATTACTATTCCAAGAGAGGAACGAAATAGGCAAGATTCTATTTTTCAGGCTTTATATCAAGAGATTGTAGGGCATTTATCTTAATTATGAAGGTGGAGCAACAGATAAAATATAATGATTACCGATATGAATAATAGGGGAGAGATGAAAGTATGACAAAGGCAGAAATGAAAATGATGAAAAAGATAATGAAAATGCAGATCAAGATGATGAGGAAGATGATGAAAACACAAATGAAAACAATAAAAAAAATCATAAAATGACAAAATGAAATACACTATTTCTTTGGTTAGAGGAAATAGTGTATTTCATTAGTTAGATCATTCCTCCATCTAATACAATAACTTGGCCTGTCAAATAGCTAGCTGATGAAGAAGCAAGATAGAGGCAAAGGTCAGCAACCTCTTTCGGTTGTCCCATCCTCATTAAAGGGATGCAATCAATGAGCTCTTCTTTTTCTTCCAGGGAAAGAGTATTATTCATATCCGTATCAATAACGCCACAGGCAATGGCATTAACCCGAATTTGGCTAGGGCCTAATTCTTTAGCTAAAGCTTTTGTAAAGGCATTCATCCCACCCTTTGTAGCAGAATAGGCTACTTCACAAGAGGCACCAGTAACACCCCAAATAGAAGAAATGTTAATAATGGTTCCTATTTGTGCATGAATCATCGAGGGCAAAACAGCGTGACAACAGCTATATATAGAAGTTAGATTGGTTTGCACCACTTTCATCCACTGTTCATAGCTGGTATCTGTGAATAACCCCATATGAGCAATACCTCCATTGTTGATAAGTACATGAATGTTTCCGTATTTTTGTATAATTTGTTGAAACATCTGTTGGACCTGTTCATAATTAGAAATATCTGCAATAAAAGCATCACACTGTCCATGCATTTTTTTTATCTGATCTTTAATTTCTTTCAAGGCATCCGTCGATTGGTAGCCATGTAAAATAACCATGGCTCCTTCTTTCGCAAATTGAAAGGCAATTTCACGACCAATACCCCGAGAGGATCCAGTTACAACCACAACTTGATTGTCATATCGTCCCACTTTCAATTCGTCCTTTCTTGATTTATGAATTAGGAAAGTTTGTCTTGAGCCCAAGAAACCAAAGTTTTCTAGCTTACTTGAAAAGGTGTGTTTTTGTACTTTCTCTATTTTTTATCTAGGTTCCCTAAGCATGGCAATCTCTTCTTTATACAGATTTGTTGTAGCATCTAACCAGGGAGTTTCTAAAATCAGTGGTTTGTTTTGTGCTACTGGATGATGGACAATTTTATGGAGGGTTTCAAACCCGATATAGTCTTTTCCTCGAGGGTTCGTTTCATCAGCATCAATATTGGCATGGCGATCTTTTCTAGCACCCCTAGGGTTTAAAGAACCATTGAGATGGAATACTTTTAGCCGATCCAATCCAATGACTCTATCAAATTCCTCCATAACACCATCAAAGTCATGGACAATATCATATCCGCTGTCATGAGTGTGACAAGTATCAAAGCAAACACCAATTTTATCATTTTTTTCTACTTTCTCAATAATAGAAGCCAATTCTTCAAAGTTTCGCCCAATTTCTGTTCCCTTTCCAGCCATTGTTTCGAGACAAATAAAAAGATCGCTCTCTTGCTGTAAAATTTGATTTAAGGCATGAGCAATGCGTTGTAGTCCATAGTCTACATCACGATCAGTATAAGCACCAGGGTGAAGAACAATATAGTTAGCCCCTAGGGCTTGGGCACGCTGAATTTCATTGGTAAGGAAAGAGATTCCTAATTCATAGATATGGGGCTTGTAGGAAGCCAAATTTACGATATAAGGAGCATGAACTACGATATCGTCAATTCCATGTTCTTTCATAAAAGCTTTACCCTCTTCGATTTTCATATTTTCTAAAGGTGCTCTTCGTGTGTTTTGGGGAGCACCAGTATAGATCATAAAAGTATTGGAGCCATAAGATGCGGCTTCTTTAGCAGCACCTAGTAGACCCTTTGCAATGGATACATGAGATCCTAATTTTAAAGCCATTTTCATACTCCTTTCTATAAGATAGCGTATCTATACTTAGTATATCTAGGTGTAAACATCTATTTTAGCATATACAAACTCATTATACCGTAGCAAATGAGGATTGCAAATGATTTTGTCATAGAATTGTTATTTCTTTGTAATCAAAATGTGGTATGATAATGTAATGTATAAGGGGGGCGAATAGAAGAAGAAAAATCAAAAAATAAGGAGAAAATGTTTTAAAATTGAGAAATAAGTCAAAACAATAGATGAATATTTTTTATATAGGAGTGTGAAAGATGTCTTCAAATCAAGGGAATCAACCTAAAAGAAAAAAATCAATGGCAATGAAATTTTTTGGAATTGTATTTTTAATTGTGTTTTCATTTTTAATTATAGCGGGTGGAGCCACTTTAGGTTATTTATATAAAAATCGAGACATAGCTCAAGGGGAAGAGGAGAATCCAGAACAGACACCAGATAAGGCAGGGATATGGGATATTTTTAAAAAACCAAATAAAAGAAAAATTAATGTGGCCGTTTTTGGTGTAGATGCGGACGAAATCCGGACAGATGTTATTATTATAGCTAGCTTTGATACAAAAACAAAAGCTATTAATCTTCTTTCTATTCCTCGTGATACGAGAATTGAATTAACTGAACTGCGTTGGAAGGAGATGCAAGATAATAGTAAAAATAGAATTCCTAAAGTAGTTAAACTTAATGAAGTTCATGCTTATGCTGGTAAAGGTAGAAGAAATCAATTTTCTGTAGATGAATTAGA
>JAAZLH010000166.1 GCA_012799415.1 Candidatus Epulonipiscium sp.
ATACTTGCTCTATCAATATAAACAGCTAATGTTTCTAATTTTATACATAATTCTTTTTGGGTCATTTTATTCATAAGTCTAGCACTTTTTACTCTTGGGCCTGCAAGATTACGGGTTTGAGAATCTAATATTAATTTCAATATAATCACCTCTAGTAATGTTCTTTATTGGAACGATTGTATTTTATCCGAAGTTATATGATATTTTGTTCTAATAAAGAACAAAATATAATTTGGAGGAGGTAATTAAATGCAAGATAATAATTTATATAAAAAAAATACAGTAAAAGAATATTATTTAAAAGAGTTAAAAAAAGAAATAGAAAAAAGTAGAAAGGAATTGAATCAAAAGATTTTAAGTAATAGAAATGAAATTAGTAAGCCGGAAATATTACAATTAAGTCAAAAATTAGATGAAACAATAGTGAAATATTTAAAAGTATTACAAAAGATAAATAATACATAGAATTAAAAAAATTCTTTATGGTACAAGAATTGTATAAAAACAAATATGGAAATAACTTCGTTTCTTATTACAAAATATAGAATATATATTTAACTTAACAATTTAATAAAATGTCGAATATATGGAAAAACATATCTAATAGTGGTATGATATGTATTGTTAGGTATACAAAGGAAAGTTTTTAATAATACAATTAAAAGATAAAAATATAAGAAATAATGTACATAAGATTATAGGGTTTAATTGATGAGGGAGGAGGATTGTCAAAATGGACAACAATTTAAATATTTTTGAAAAGGAAAATTTAGTGAAAGATGCAGAAGTTATTAAAAAGGATATAAAGAAAGGGAAGAAATTCAGAAACATTATTGTAAGGGGTATTAGTCTTGCAGCAGCTATTAGTATTTTTATGTCATCTATAGCATTTGCAGGGGAACATACAGTTGATAACTGGGAAGATTATAAACGTGCTATTGTTCAAGACATTATGAAACAAGATACTTTAATTAAAATTGAATACAATGGAAAAGATGTATTTCAAGGGAATGATTTAAATGAAAAAGTAGTTAGTTTGTATCAAGATGCAATAAAAACAATTAAAGGAACTGTAGGATATGAAAATATTCTCAAAACACTTCCAGATAGAAAATATAGTAAAAATATAGAAGATAGAACATATTCCTTAATATCTGGAGAATATGAGATGGTTTATAAAAATTCAACAGAAGATATGAAAGAAGTTTTGGCCATTGTAAAAAAGACTTTAAATGAAATTATTACAAAAGATATGAGTGATTATGAAAAAGTTCGTGCTGTATATGATTTTGTAATAGATTCTTATAGGTATGAAAATTTTGCTAAAGACCACAATGATACTGAAAATATAATAAAAGAAAGAAATATGCTTCTTGGACTTAAAGGACATGGAGTTGTTTGTGAAGCATATGCTATGTTGTTTTCAACTATGGTTACCGAATTAGGATATGACAACATAATTGTTAGTGGTATTGTTGATGGAACTGGTCATGCATGGAATTTAATCAAAATCAATAATCAATGGTACCATGTTGACCCTACATGGGGAGATGTAGATATCCGGGGAATTGTTCAAGATTTCAGAGAGAGTAATCCAGATACAGATGAAAATCTTATATGGGAAGTAGCACAACAATTTGCAGATGAAAAAAGGGATTTATACTTTCTTACATCTGATTCAGTAATGAGAGACAAAAGACATTCCTGGGATAATTCATATCCATCTGCTCCTGAAATATATAATATTGATGCAGAAAAAGATAAACAGGAAGATAAAGAATTAGAATTAGAAAAACAAATGAAGAAACGAATTCAAGAATTAGAAAGTAAAGTAGAAGATGTAGATAATTTAGCCGATATTCAAAATTTAAAAAATTCTATTTATGAATTAGAAAATGAAGTAAATTGCTTAAAAAACAATAATTTAAAAGAAGAATTAAAAGCTAATTTATCAGATTTATTATCTGTTTTAGATAA
>JAAZLH010000167.1 GCA_012799415.1 Candidatus Epulonipiscium sp.
GATTTTAATTTTCTGATAGATGAACAAAAACAGATAAAAAGAGATCAAGATGATTTCAAAAATGTAATCTGGATAGGCATTCTCTTCTTCTTATTCGTAGGAATTAGCAGTATGCATTTATATCGCTGGAAGCAAATTCGAAATATACAAACTACCATAGAAGCCATAAAACTACAACTATCATCAGAAGACATTTACTTAGGATTAAAGGAAGTAGAAGAAGAAAGGGAAGAAGTTGCCACCTTAGAAAGACAACTATATAGAATAGAAGAAATAGAAAAACAATTAGAAAAAAAAGATCCCCAATTATTTTCTCTTTTGTATGAGATTTCTCAAAAAACGCCTTTAGGTATTGTTTTTTACTCTTTTCAGTTGGATCGCACTATGATTCGGATTCAAGGATTAGGTGATGAAGAGAAGGCTATAGCTACCTTTAAGCATCAGTTAGAACAAATAGAAAAAATAGAAACAATTTATATTCCGCAAATAGTAAAAGAAGAGGAAGGATACGGTTTTAGCATGAATCTACGATATAAGGATGTGGTTGAAGATGAAATTGAGTAGAAGAGAGAAGATAGGACTAGGGCTTTTAGGAATGCTGTTGTTGGGCTTTATCTATTATCGTTATCTTTACATACCACAATCTCAGTGTATGATAGATTTGCAAATAGAAAAACAAGAACAAGAACTAGAACAAAACAGGGTTCAAAAAATTCTAGATCAGCAACTAGGAATTCAGGAAAAGTTAAGAGAGTTAAATCGTAGAAAGAAAAACATGCCCATTGGGTTTTTTACAAATTTCCAGCAACAAGATTTTATTTTGTTATTAGAAGAGTGGAAAAATCCATTTTCTTTTGAAATTGTGGAAATGTCTTTTTCAGAACCTTTTCCTTTTACCTGGAACACAGAGGAAAATCCAGAAGATCCTCTTGTAGGACAAGGAGTAACCTTAGCCATTCGATACGAAGGAGATTATAATGGGGTTATGGATTTTTTAAAAAAGGTAGAAGATTATCCTAAAAAAATTGTAGTTGATCAAATTCAATTACAACAGCTAGCCCCTCCTGATCGAGTATCAGGAAGTATTCGATTGGATTTTTTAGGTTTTTCAGAAGATATGGCAGAAGAACCTTTATTTTATTGGGATGACCATATAATGCTTACAGATCAACAAATTACACATGCTTGGATACAAAAAGCAGAGCAGATAGAAGAAGCTTACAAGCTAGAGGAAGAGATATCATGGATTTCGGAAGAAATGATAGAAGAAGCTTCAGGGCCTATTTTCCAAGAAACAGAGATTTTTAACTTTAATCCAGATTCTATTTTTTTTGTAGGAGAACCAAAAGAGATTTGGGCAGATGCCTCTGTTATAGAAGAAGATGTATATGTTGAATATCATTTTTTTAGAGATATAGGATACCGAAGAATTAATATGGTATTTGATGAGTTAACTCCTGTCATAGAAACACAACCGCAGTATATTCAACTACCAACCTATTCTTTGACTCATGAAACTCACAAGGTAGGGATGGTCCTTAGAGATGCATTAGGGAAAGAGCGAGAAGTAACTTTAGCTAACCAGTTAGATTGGACTGGATGGAAGGAACTCAAGGGCAAGGTGCCTATCGATATGACATATCCTGTGGTAATTCAAAGAATTTATATCGAAACACCCGTAGATCTTGAATATGGAGCGAAGGGATCTTTGCTCTTTAAACGGATTGAACGAGTTGACTTAATAGAAACGGAACAATAGGAACCAAAGGGGGAT
Source organism: Candidatus Epulonipiscium sp. (assembly GCA_012799415.1). Lineage (GTDB taxonomy): Bacteria > Bacillota > Clostridia > Lachnospirales > JAAYNZ01 > JAAZLH01. The sequence continues at coordinate 1,775 of JAAZLH010000167.1, forward strand.
CAGTATGTATAAAATTGGTAGAAAAAGGGGATGCCGATTTATTTTAGCATTTTTCTTTTTTAGCATACTTTTTTTTGGAGCTACAACCATTTTTGGGGCTGAGTTTTTAGACTCTGAAAGAGGGTACGAAGAAGGCTATAAATTTGGCTTATCTGTCGGAAAATTTGAAGGAGAGAAAGATAGTAATAAAGAGAGAGCATCAAATTGGGAAGGTGCCTATGAAAAAGAAAGAAAGTATCTTGAAGAAGACTATGATCTGCATAATTATACTATGGCTTATCGACGTAGTTTTTACAGAGGATTTGAAGTGGGATTTGAAGAAGCTTATATAAAAGCTTATAAGAAGCAAGTAGGAGGAGAAAAAAAACCAGATGAGACACTAGGAGAAGAACATGGATTACTTTTAGGCTCCTTATTTGGTACAGCAGCAGGAATACGCGACTTTTTTAAAGAAAAATCCAATCAATGGGAGAGAGATTTGTTAAGTAAAAGACAAATTGAAAACAAATACAATTTAGGTGATGAGACACGTTTATATCGAGAAACATTTATAAAAAATTTTACCAAAGCTTATGAAATTGGATACTTGGAAGGGTACCAAAAAGCTCATTTTAATAGCGACTATCTTCCTGTGAAAGATGCATTTAGCCAAGGAATAGGACTTGGTGAGCAAGCAGGAGCATTATGGGGAAACCGACATTGGCAAGAAAAAAAAATTATTAATTGGAAAATAGCATTGGAATTATATGAAAAAGAAATTCCTATTATGCAACGCTATCATTTAGGCTTAGAAACACCTGAATATCAAGGGCAATTTATCAATGGATTTCAAATTGGATTCCGAGATACTTATATTGTTGCTTTTCAAAATCAACGCCAAGTTTACGGAACAGAAAATATGAATTATTATTGGATCAATCAAAAAGAAGAAGAAATCCAACTAGATGAAACTATTGTTCATTTTGTAAAAGGTCATCCTGTTGACGAGATTCAAACCATTGCGAAGCTATTGGTTCCAGCAAACGCTTTTTGGGGAAAGTTTTATTTAGCTATAGCTAAAGATATTGATGACCTTCATATGTATTATGCACCTCATCGAAGGATTAGTGATTCTATTTATATAGGGGCTCCTAGTGGGGGCGAAACAATTCAAAATAAAAAGTCATTGCATTTAAGTTTCCCTTGGTATGGAGAAGATCGAGCAGGAATTTATGAATGGATAAATCACCAATGGAGATATATTTATAGTGTTATGGAAGAAGATCAGATCACAGCAGAGATATCTTTAGGAAATGATTTAGAAGGTCGTTATATGGTCATGGTAGATGAGGATTATAAAGAAATCTTTGACATTTATGGGAATTGGGCTCAGAAAGAATTGTATACTTTTTTACGTCGTGGTTATATTCAAGGAAATCAAGAGGGGAAGTACGAGCCTGAACGAGCTATGACAAGAGGAGAATTTCTTTTGTTGTTAAGTAAAATACAACAATGGCCCCTTTATATCCAAACTGGCTATTCACGTAGTTTTTTAGATCAAGATACTTTTGGGGAATATGCCGCTGCCATTCAATATGCAGGATTACAAGGCTATACAGTAGGATATCAAGATGGTACCTTTAAACCTCACCAAGAAATTACCTATCAGGAGGTAGAATGGATTTTAAGAAAAGCTTTTGGCCAACTTACTTTTCAGTGGGAAACCATTGAAGAAGAATTAAAGTATACAAAGTATATTCGCTCTAAAAGTAAATTAGGAAAAAATCAATCTATTCCAAAGGGGGAAGTTATTTTTGCCCTTTATTATCTGGAGGAAAAAAATAAAAATTAAAATATAGCCTTACTAAGAGGCTTACACCTATGAAAGGAAAGTCTTTTAGTAAGAGCTTATTTTGACTTTAAAAAGGGGTATATAGATAAAATTAAAAAGATTGTAAAAATAAAAAGGATTTTAAGAATTTATGTAGAATATTTATGATGTGGGACTATAAAAAATAACTTAAAATTAATAAACTTCCATTAAAGCATAGTTTTCACTATACAATTTTAATATTTTAAGTAGGCTAGTAGCAAAAAAAGGATGTAGTTATCAATGCCTGAAAATATTAGAAAATTTTAAATTTTACAAAGGGAGAGCTAAAGATGAAAGAATATAATGCAGTTTTAGATTGTGAAGTAGATTTAAAAGCTGTGGAAAAAATCAATTATACCTTCGCAAAAACTCACCAGCTCATTCCCATTAGAATGAAAAACAATACTCTTTATGTAGCTATGGCAGATCCTTTTCATATTGTAGCTGTTGATAATTTACGGCATATGACAGGCATGGATATTGAGGTTTTAACCTTTTCGATTGAGGAAATTGAGTCTGTTATAGATTTATACTATGAAAAACAGCAAGTAGAGGCAGCAGCTCAGTTATTCAAAGAAAACACAGAGAACACTTCTTATGTTAGCCAAGAGAAAGTAGAAAATAATTATATTGATGAGGCGCCTATTGTTAAAATGGTAAATGGCATTTTAAAGCAGGGCTTCCGCTTGGAAGCCAGTGACATTCACATTGAACCCTTTAAGGATAGCCTAAGAATTCGTTATCGAATCAATGGAACCCTAAAAACAGTTATGGATTATGATGTGGAATTTCTTCCAGCCATTGCCACAAGGATAAAAGTAATCGCAAATTTAGATATTTCAGAGCAAAGGAAACCACAGGATGGAAAAATCATTTTACCTGTAAAAGAGGAGCTAAAAGAACTTCGTGTCTCTATTATTCCTACAATTCATGGAGAAAAAATTGTTTTACGTTTGACAGCAAAAAGTATCATATATGAAGATATTCAGGGATTGGGGTTTCTAAGAAAAGATCTTGCTATCTTCAAAAAAATGATAAAAAAGCCAAATGGCATTTTACTAGCTACTGGACCAACGGGTTGTGGGAAAAGTACTACATTGTATGCTGCTCTCCATCAATTAAACCAAGAAACAACAAATATCGTCACCATTGAAGATCCAGTGGAAGCGGATATTAAGGGGATCAATCAGATGCAGGTAAACCCAAAAGCAGGGTTAGAATTTGCTTCTGCCCTTCGTTATGTTTTACGACAAGATCCAGATATTATTATGGTAGGAGAAATTCGTGATAAGGAGACAGCACAGCTATCTATTAAGGCAGCTCTTACAGGTCATTTAGTACTTAGTACTCTCCATACTAATGATGCCATTAGTACAGTTGTACGTCTTTTAGATATGGGTATTGATCCTTTTCTCATTGGTAGTACATTATTAGGTGTAATTTCACAAAGATTGGTACGAAAACTATGTCCAAAATGTAAAAGCACCTATTTACCGTCAAAAGAGGAAATGAAGTTTCTGAATATTTCAGAATCAATCCTTTTATTTCGTTCAGAAGGCTGCTCTTATTGTAATTTTTTAGGCTATCAAGGGAGAACAGGTCTATATGAAATTCTTTTTATTTCACCATCAATTCGACAAATGATTTATCAAAATCAATCTCCACATCAGCTTACGGAACAAGCATTAAAGGAAGGCATGACCCCTTTGTTTTATCATGGATGCAATTTGGTGCTAACAGGACATACTACCATAGAAGAATTGTTGCGGATAACCTATTCAGTTGATGAAAAAAACCTATATGAGAGGAGATAAGATGCTTAAACAGTACCGATATCGAGGAAAAACAAAAGAAGGAAGAACTGTTAAAGGCAGAATCAAGCATTATCATCAAGATCAAATTATTCATCATTTTAAAGAACAAGAAATTTGGATTTTTCACATCAAAAAACAACATCCCCTTTGGAATTATCTCTACCAAATATTATTTTCACCAAAATTTTCGCATAAAGAACTTTCCTTATTCTTTTTTCAATTATCATCTATGCTAAGCATTGGGATTACTGTTTTAGACGCTTTAGATACATTACAAAGCCAAGCTACATCAAAAAAAACACAACAAGGCATAATAGAAATTTACGTTCTCCTACAACAAGGTCATAGCTTATCATCAGCTATGAAAATACAAGGTGGGTTTCCCTTATTTTCAGTTCATAGTATTGAGGCTGGAGAAAAAGGAGGGCAGCTTGAATTTATTTTAAAAAAACTAGGTCAGTATTACGAAGATTTAGGACAAATCCTTGATCAATTAAAAAATGCTTTGACCTATCCTATTTTTGTTCTTCTGACCACGATAGGAGTTTTTGTTGGATTCATTTATTTTTTACTTCCCTTATTTTCAGAATTACTTTATTCGATGTTAGATACCATTCCACCTTTTACATTAACTTTATTACATATATTCCAATTCATTAGACAAAGAGGTTGGCTCATTATTTTTCTCTTTTTATTACTTTTTATTTTCTATATATTCTGCAAAAAAAACCACCAAGGAGCAAAAGTATTAGGATACCTAAGCTTACACTTGCCTATATTGGGTCCTTTTATGACCCGATGGTTAGTCATTCAATTTGCAGGTGTATTAGGTTTATTACTTGGCAGTGGTGTTCCCCTTTTATTAGCCTTAGAGCAATCTATTCTAGTCATAGGGAATCCATATGTAGAAGAAAAATTACTAGAAGTATTACAAAATATTCAAACAGGAAGCCTTCTATCAAAAGAAATGAAAAAGCATTCTTTTTTCCCAAAGAGTTTTATACAAATGGTAGCCTTGGGGGAACAAACAGGAGATTTAGAAGGTGTTCTGAATAAAATATGTCATTTATATGAGCAGGAAATCAATATGGTTTTTAAGAGGGCTATGGCTCTTTTAGAGCCTACACTTATTTTGGTAGTATCATGCGTAGTAGGGGGCATGCTTTTTACTGTTATGTATCCCTTATTGCAAATTATAAACACCATGGGGGAGGTTTTATAATGAAAAATCAAGGTTTCTCCCTGATAGAGCTTCTCATTGTCCTGATGATCATGGGAATACTAGGTGCCATTGCCATTCCTAATATGACCAAGCACATGGAGCAATCCCATAAGACTGCTGACAATGTAAGTGCTATTCTTTTAGTAGAAGGAATGATGCAAGGTGTTCTAGAGGGCCATAAGATTAGGCAAACAGGAAGTGGGTATGAAAAAATTACGGATATGGGGGTGATTTTTGCTAAGAATGGTGAAAAAATTTCTCTTACAAACTATATACCACATCTACCATCGCCCAAGGAAAAAGAATATGTTTATTTTTCATATCGCTATACATCAAGTGGAGCGCTTTATATAGGTAAGGTTCATAAAGATGGGTCTAATGTTCAAGTGTACCCAGCGGTACAATAATTATAAAACTATATATTAAGGAGATAGATTATGCCATCCTATGTTGTTTTCCACATTAGTGATCATTGGATAGAAGGTATCTGGGTTAAAAGAAGAAGAAAAAAACAGGAGATCATTCAAAATGAAAAGACGAGTATTAAGTCAAGTGGAGGTAATAATAATGAACTTTCAAGTCAAACAAAAGAATGGATGATACAATTTTTATCTAACTTACCCCATAAGAGAGTTAAAATTTTTTTAACTTTTTCCCATTCGACCATAGTAACACGAGAGATTGAAATACCGAAAGTGGCTAAAAAACAAATGCATCAGATGTTGAAAATCCATCTGAAAGAAGAATTACCAAAAGAAGCAAGTCAGTACTTGATTCATTATAAAAAAATATATAAAAAAGAAGAAAAAGACGTAAATTTATCTTTATGGCTCATTACAGCTTCTCCTTATTTTCTTGTTATGCCTTATTTATTTTTGATCGAAGATAGAGGGTTTAAAGTAGAAAAAATTGATTATATAGGATATGGATTACAGCGCAGTTTACTTGAAAAGCAGAGAGAAATAGGTTTTTTAGATTCTTATGTTATGGTAGTCCACAAGCGATCTTATAGCATGGATATTTATTTATATGATCAAGGGGTTTTTAGCTTTAGTCGCCATCATATTTATCAATGTCAAAAAGACCAACAATGGATTTGGGATATGGAATATTTTTTAAATTTTTTCAATCACCGGATTTCAAAAGATGCTTTATCAGTGATTGCTATTTGTGAGGATCAATACCAATGGGATCAGTTGCAGATCCATGTGTTAGAAAAGAATAAAGACCGAATCAAAGCATATAAAAAAGAAGAAAAACTGGATTTTCATACTAAAGTGGAAACTTATAAAACAAAGATGACATGGATTGCCCTTGGAAAATCAGCAGATAATAGACTGGGAATGCCTACCTATTTTTCACAGTCCAAGTCTTATTATTGGAAACTTATATCTGTTATCTTTTTTTTAACTTTTTTATCTTTTACTTTATACTATGGCCTATTTTATGAGAAAGAAAAGATAGAAGGAAAAGTGATGAACTTTACAATAGAAGAAGAGGTATACCATGAATTTTTACTTGCAAAGCAAGTGAGGGATTATCAAAATAAAATAATAGAATATATTGAATTAAGAAATCCTTATCCTTATTTTTTCTTTGAGATCCTAGAGTGGGTACTTCAAGAAAAAGATATTCAAATTATCTCTTTGGTTTATACAGGGGAACAATGGGATATACAAGGGCAGAGTGCTGGATATCCATCAATTATTAGTTTTATAGAATTATTAGAGGAGCAAGAAGGAGTAGTTTTTTTACATAATATTTGGAAAAACGAAAACGATATTAAGGGTACTGAATCTTATCGATTCAAATTATCTCTAATACAAATGGAGGAAAAAAAGAATGAAAAGGCAATACAAAGCAAAGGTATATAAAGTCATAATGATTTTTTTATCATCGGCTTGGGTAGTTTTCTTCTTTTTTCCAATGATGCAGAGAAATATAGTAATGTATCAGCGAATTAGAGAGGGAAACAAAAGGCTGAAAGAATGGAGTGACCATGGGTTTACTCAAAGTGGGGACCTTCAAAAGGAATTAAAAAAACTAAAAGAGTCATATGTAGAAAGGAAAGAACAACTTCCCTCTATGATGAATCAAGAGGATATTTTAAAGTTGATAGAAGGAATCGAGTCCAGAAGTCAAATCACCTTTTTGTCCTTGTCTTTTCAAGAAGGTGAATCTTTTAGCATAGAACATAATGCTAGGGTTTGTTTGCAGCAGGTAGATATTTCTTTTGCTGGAACACCTAAACAGTTACAAAGTTTTATTGATGAGATTTATGCTATGGATGAGCCGACAAAAGTTGATCAGTTTTATATCAATTGCGAAGAAAAGACAAAGATACAAGGCAATTTTAGTTGGACTTTTTATGGGGTAGAAGGGGAGAGAGGGCAGGAGAATGTGCAATGGGAAAGTTAGTTTTCAGCTAAGAAATATTAAAAAACATGGCTTTATTTTAGTGGAGGTCGTTGTAGGTACAGGGATTGGTTTAATGATGATTTTATTTTTACACACTTTATTGATGAAAAGTAGTCAACTTAATGCCCAATCTAAATGTAAAATAGAAGCTCATTATTTGGTTCAGCAAATCATAGAAAGAGTAAAGGCCGATCCTAGGCGTTATGATGTAGGTACCTATGAAATTCCAATAAAAGAGGACTGGACTATGGTCATCACTATTTTAGAAGGAAGTTCTACTCCTGTGGCTTCCTATCCCATTGCAGTAACGCTGTATATAGAAGGAAATCCTTATTTGTCTTTTGTCAGTATCATTGCGAAGGAAAAAATCTAAAATGAAGCAGAAGAGTGATAATCAACAAGGTAGCATTTTAATTTGGATTTTATTATGGTCATCCATTAGTATTTTTGTAAGTATAACCGTACTATCTATTAGTATGGGACATGTAAAAAGAATTGCTGACGACCAAAAAACAAAAACAGCTTTTTATGTTGCAGAGGGGCTTTTTACTTACAGTTACGCTCAACTTTCAGAGGTATTGGTAGAGGCCATTCAAGCAGGATATGAGCAAGCTGATCAAGAAGTAAGAAGGGTCCTAGAAGAAGAACGAGAAAGAAAAAACCAAGAATTAGAAAGGCAAAGGCAACTACAAACAGTAGATGATACAGATATTGACCCGAGGGAGGAAATATCCATAGAAAGACTAGTAGGGGCTATGGCTGATATCAGTGAGATCATACAAGAAGAATTTATAAAAGGTTACCATCTTTATTTTACAGAGTGGCTACTTTATTCACCACAGCGTAACACAAGATTGATTTTACAAGATGATTCTTTTTGGAGTACCTATATATCCTATCTTAGTAGAAGCGTAACTTTGAGAGATGTCCAAATATATCCTAAGGAACAGATAAAGATTGCCTGTTTTCGTATGGAGGCAAAGATTCAAATCGATCAAACAGTGAACATATTGATCTGTGATTATGATATCCTTAAGCCTATTGTGGAATTTCCTTACACATTAGAATGGCGTATGAAGGAAGTAGAAGGGGAAGAATTTTATGAATTTGAGTTTTCCCTTCCTTATGAGCTAGAAGAATTTACTCCTTATAGACAGTGGATCCAAATGAAAGTAGGGTATGGAGATGAAAGATAATTTTGGTTCGAAAGGTTATACATTAATAGAACTTATGATTGTTATTGCTATATTAGGTATAATGGGAGGAATTTTGATCCCTCGCGGATCTAGTTATCAAAAATATAGGTTAAAAGTTTATGCAGAGCAATTATGTGAAGATATTCGTTTTGTCCGACATTGGAACATGAATAACGAGGGAAATTGCCATCTTGCTTTAAGCACCCAACATTATCGAATTGTAAAAAACACGGCTATTTACAAACGAGTGGATTTACCCTTAAAGTATAATATTTACTTTACTCAAGGCAAAGAAACTCTTCGTTTTACTTCGAAAGGAGTACCAAGAATGGGTGGTTGTTCTATTCGAATTGCAGATACCAAATTAAAAGCTTCAATGGAAATTACAGTTGTACCAGCTAGTGGAAGGGTGTTGCTGAAAGATGAGATTATTCAAAACTGAAGGGGGGACTTCCTTAATTGAAATTATTATTGGTTGGATGCTTACTGGATTTTTACTTTTACTTTTTAGCACAGCATTTATCCGGTATCTATCAGAATTTCAGCATTTAAAAGATGAAACTGAGGTTCAATATCAAGTAATAGAAGTCTTAACACGTTGGAACTCACATGTTTTGGGAAAAAAAAAGATCACTAGAATCGAAAATGAGAAAAAAGAAAGTTTGTTACATCAAAAAGGAACTCACCAAGTGATTAAAATTATTTTTGATAACAATTTAATATTTGAACATCAACCTATTTCGCAAAATTTTCTCTACGGAACACCTCCTTCTACTCAATATGCTAATGTTATGGCTGCTCACTACATAGATGAAATATTGATCACTCCTTTACCTATGGGCGTTACCTATGCAGATTGTTTAGGCATGGAACTTACCATATGTGGGAAAAAAAATAAAGCCTCTTTTTCTATTACTACTGAAATTTACTTTAGATTATATGAGGAAAGAGTTGTCAATGCTTTAGAATATTGATATAATTTTACAATATCTACTTTGGCGTCATAGTAAACAAGAGAGGTGTTTTATGCTAAAAAGATTTTTCCCAGACTTATATGTAGATTCCATCTACCATATTCCATATGAAACATTGAAAAAAAATCAAATCAAGGGACTTGTATTTGATATTGATAATACTTTAGTTCCATTTGATGTAGCTACAGGAGACCAAAGATTAGTAACTCATTTTAAAGAGTTAACAAGATTAGGTTTTCAAATTTGTTTGGTTTCCAATAATTCTGAAGAACGTGTGACAATTTTTAATCAAGACTTACAGGTAGAAGCCATTCATAAAGCTCAAAAACCTTTGAGACGAAGCTTTAAAAAAGCAATGAAGCTTTTGAAGACCAATCCCAAAACCACGGCTATTATAGGCGATCAGGTCTTTACAGATGTATGGGGAGGGAATAGAATAGGAATGACAACAGTATTAGTGCGCCCTGTAGTAGATAGAGATGAATGGATAACTAAAATAAAACGTGGATTAGAGAAAAAAATACTAAAAGTTTATTTAAAGAATTCAAATAATCAATAGGAAGCAATCCATTGGAAGGAGGGGTTATTACTAGATGGGCTCACAAATTACAGGTCAAACAGCAATTTATGGTGTTATAGGAGACCCGATTACCCACTCGTTATCTCCTATGATACATAACTATTTAGCAAAAAGCTTACAACAAGATGTTATTTATGTACCATTTTCTCTTTCACCTCATCAGCTTAGGACAGGAATAGAAGGAGCATGGGTGTTAGGGGTGCAAGGATTGAATGTAACAATTCCACATAAAGAAACTGTAATAAATCAATTAGATCATATTGATGAATTTGCTTCACAGCTAGGTGCGGTTAACACATTAAAAAGGACAGAAAAAGGCTATAAGGGATATAATACAGACGGGGATGGTCTATTTCAATCGTTGGCTAGGCATCAAGTTGTTCTAGAAAATAAAACAATCATGATCATTGGTGCAGGTGGAGCAGCACGAGCTGCTGCTATGATGGCAGCAAAAAAAAAGGCAGGAAGAATTTATATTTTGAATCGTACCCTTCAAAATGCTATCAACCTTGCTAATCATATACAAAAGTTCTATGATATTGATGTACAAGCTTATACCTTAGATCAATGGGATAAAATATTTAATATTGATCTTTGTATTCAAACGACTTCTATAGGGATGCATCCTCATATAGAAGTAGCGCCTATTGAAGAACCAGAATTTTTTTCACGTATACATACAGTTTTAGATGTAGTCTATAATCCGATACAGACAAAGTTATTATCATTAGCAGAAGAAACTGGCTGCCAAACAATCAATGGGCTGGAAATGCTTGTTTTTCAAGCAGTAAGGGCTTATGAATTATGGCATGAAACAAGAGTCCCTATGAATTTACAAGAAAAAGTTTTAGATCATGTTTCACAATATTTTAAACCAAAGGATGATCAGAAGCTATGAGAAAATCAAATATTATTCTAATAGGATTCATGGGTTCTGGAAAAACTACAGTAGGTAAAATTCTTGCTAAAAATCTTCACTATTCTTTTGTTGATTCTGATGAGGAAATTGAAAAACAGGAACAAAAACTGATCGTGGATATTTTTAAAGAACAAGGAGAAACTTACTTTAGAAAAATCGAACACGAAATGATGCAAAAACTTGCTCAAGGAGAGAAGCAAGTTATTGCTACAGGTGGAGGAATTATTGTTAATAAAGACAATATTTCTTGCTTAAAAAAAACTGGTATCATTATATATTTAAAAGCATCACCAAATCATATTTATAAAAATGTACAAAGGGATAAAACCCGCCCTTTACTACAGGTAGAAAACAAGCAAAAAGTCATTGCAGATTTATTAGCAGAAAGAGAAGGGGACTATTTAGGAGCAGCGGATATTATAATATCTGTTGATGGGTATACCCCACAGGAGATTGCAGGGCAGATCCAAGAAAATTTACAGAGAAGGGATTCTATGAAAGAAATATGGGTGTTACACGGAGTTAATTTGAACTTTTTAGGAATTAGGGAACCTGATATTTATGGGGATCAGACTTTGGAAGATATAAATAAAAAAATTTGTGAATATGGCAGAACAAAAAATATACAAACCCAATTTTACCAATCCAACCACGAAGGAAATTTAATTGATCAACTACAGAAGGCTTACTATCAAAATGTTGATGGAATTATCATCAATCCTGGAGCCTTCACTCATTATAGTTATGGATTACGAGATGCTATTGCATCCATTGCGTTGCCAGTAGTAGAGGTCCATTTATCTAATATACATCAAAGGGAAAGTTTCCGACATCAATCTGTCATAGCGCCTGTATGTATTGGCCAAATTTGTGGTTTTGGGGCAATGGGATATTTATTAGCAATAGATGCCTTAAATTCATTTATAAACTAGTGGTTTTTACACTTTTCTTAATTAACAAATAAAAAAGCTACATAAAAATATATTGATATAGAAAGAAGGAAATAAAATGGAAAGAAGAATTCAAGAATTACGAAAAAAAATGGTAGAACAAAAAATTGACGCTATCTTGGTACAACAAGCAGCCAATCGTCGCTATATGAGCTTATTTACAGGTAGTTCGGCATCTTTATATATTTCACATCAGCAACAAGTTTTATTAACAGATTTTCGATATGTAGAGCAGGCTACGAAGCAGTCACCTAATTACAAAATTATAGATCATACGAAAAAAGGGCTTTATGTTACTTTGAATGAATTAATAATGGAAGACCAAGCCAAATCCTTAGGGTTTGAAGCAGATGCCATTACGTACCATCAATATGAAGAATATAATAAGCATGTGAAGATCGAAGAAATGATACCTATCCAAAATGTAATTGAAACACTTCGTATGGTAAAATCAGAAGATGAGATTAAGTCTATTCAGCAAGCAGCAAAAATTGCCGATCAGGCTTTTACACATATTTTATCCGTATTAAAAGCAGGGGTAACAGAAAAAGATATGGCTCTAGAATTGGAGTTTTTTATGAAAAAGCAAGGAGCCCAAAATCTTTCTTTTGACACCATTGTTGCATCGGGAGTCCGATCTTCACTTCCACACGGAGTGCCAACCCATAAAATAATTGAAGAAGGAGATTTTGTTACTTTTGATTTTGGCTGTATTTATGATGGCTATTGTTCTGATATGACTAGAACCGTAGTTATTGGGAAAGCAAGTGATAAACAGAAAGAGATTTATAACACTGTATTGGCAGCTCAAGAACAAGGATTGGCATCCATTCGACCTGAAATAACAGGAAAAGAGGTAGATCAAGTAGCTAGGGATTTAATTACGGCTGCAGGATATGGGGCATACTTTGGACATGGACTTGGGCATGGAGTTGGGCTTGAAATTCATGAAGAGCCAAGGCTATCTCTTACAGGAGAGAAAGTATTAAAAACAGGTATGGTTGTTACTGTTGAACCTGGCATCTATATTCCAGACTTTGGTGGGGTTCGCATTGAAGATTTGGTTGTGGTTACAGAAGATGGAATAGAGAATTTAACCTCCTCACCTAAATCTTTAATAGAACTATAAAAATAGATTGTCAAAAGTTAAGATTTGGTTTACACTAAACAAGAAACTTTTTAAAGGAGGAATAAAATGATATCAGCAGGAGATTTTAGAAATGGTTTGACTATTGAATATGAAGGAGAAATTTATATTGTTCTAGATTTTCAGCATGTAAAACCGGGAAAAGGTGCTGCTTTTGTAAGAACTAAACTTAGAAATTTAAAAAGTGGTGCTACAATAGAAAAAACATTTCGACCTACAGAAAGAATGCCACGTGCTCATATTGAGAGAAAAGATATGCAATATCTTTATTCTGATGGCACATTATATCACTTTATGGATGTTGATACTTATGATCAAATTGCTATTGATGAAGACCAATTAGATGGCGCATTAACCTTTGTTAAAGAAAATGACATGGTTAAAATTTTATCTCACCAAGGAAAGGTTTTTGGAATTGAGCCACCTCAATTTGCAGAATTAAAAATCACAGAAACTGAACCAGGGTTTAAAGGAGATACTGCTACAGGAGGGAATAAACCTGCAACAGTAGAAACAGGTGCATTGATTCATGTTCCTTTATTTGTTGAAATAGGGGATGTAGTTAAAATTGATACGAAGACTGGAGAATATTTAGGTCGAGTATAGGATATAATGTAAAAAAGAATAAAAGGAGGGATTTTCATGTCTTTAATAAATGGACAACTAGCATACTTAAAGGGATTAGTAGATGGACTTGAAGTGGATGCTGCTACTAAGGAGGGAAAAGCTATACTAGCTATCCTTGATGTGCTAGACGAAATGGCTTTAGTGATTTCAGACTTAGAAAATGTAGTTGGAGAATATTTTGATATGAATGATGAGGAAGAGTTTTCCTATGATATTTATTCTTGTCCAACCTGTGGTATTTCAATTGAGGTAGATGAGGGAATGTTAGCCTTTAATGAAGGATTATGTTGTCCTAAATGTGGGGATCCCATTGAATTAGAAGAAGATTATGATTTTGGTTGTGAGTGTGATTGTGGTTGTGACCACCACGACGGCCATGATCATAATTAACTGCGTATTGTTTTTCAATACGCAGTTTTTTTTGCCTAAAAATCTGTTCTACTTTAGGACAGCCTTTCATACATATGAGATAAAAGGAATTGAAAACTATACTTATCGATAAAAGGAGGCTATAAAATGAACCTTCAGGATCAAATATTGCAAGTTTGTAGTCCCAATATCAAAAAAATTTTAATTCAAATTCCTCAAGAAGAATTTGAAGAAATTGAAGAAATAAGAATAAGAATACATCAGCCTTTGCTTATAAAGAATGCAAAGGGGGAGTTTTTTTTAACAAACCAAGGAGAATCAACAATAAAAGGAAAAGAGGGATATTTTCCAATACCAGAAGATATCAGCGCCACATTAGAATTGATGAGTGACTATTCATTATATGCTTTTGAAGAAGAGATTAGAAATGGATATCTTACTTTGCCAGGGGGGCATAGAGTTGGGCTTACAGGTAAAGTTATTATTGAAAAGGGACAAGTTAAGACGATTCGCTATATTAATGCCTTAAATGTTAGAATTTCTCATGAAAAAATAGGGTGTGCAGATAAAATCATCCCTCACTTAATTTGTGAAAACTCGATTTATCATACGCTGATAGTTTCTCCCCCAGGATGTGGAAAAACAACATTGCTTCGAGATTTAGTACGCCAAATTAGTAATGGGGTTTTTTCAAATAATCAGGGGCTCACTGTAGGGATTGTAGACGAGCGATCAGAAATTGGAGGAGCATATCAGGGGGTACCACAAAAAAATATTGGCCTTCGAAGTGATCTATTAGATGGGTGCCCTAAAATAGAGGGAATGATGATGTTACTACGGTCTATGGCACCACAGGTCATTGCTGTAGATGAAATAGGTCATGAAAAAGATATTTATGCCATTGAACAAGTGCTGAATGCGGGATGTAAAATCATTTGTACAGTCCATGGAAATGATTTAGATGATTTACGTAAAAAACCAACTTTATCTCGTTTACTAGAAAATAAAACCTTTGAAAGAATTGTTTTTCTTAGTCATCGTAATGGGCCTGGTACAATTGAGGAAATAGTGAATGGAATGAACTTGGAAAGGATGAAATTATGCTAAAAATAATAGGCTCCCTGCTAATTATAGCTACATCTACTTTAATTGGAATGTATTTTGTAAAACGTCAATCTTATTATATCGAAGATTTGCATGCTCTAAATAAAGGATTAACCATATTAGAGCGTGAAATTCATTATGCTAAATCACCCTTGCCCGCAGCTTTAGAGCAAATTGGAATGCGCTTAGAAACCAGTGTAAGTCTTTTTTTTACTGAAACTGCAAAAGAATTAAATAAGAGAACGGGAAAAGGAATTTTTGCTATTTGGAAGGAGGTTATTGAGAAAAACTTGCCCTATACCTATTTGACTCAGGAAGAACAAAAACTCCTATTCTCATTTGGAAAAACCTTAGGATATTTAGATAGAGACATGCAGATTAAAAATATTGCCTTAATTCAAGCTTATCTTGAAGAGCAGATTCAGCAAGCAACGATGTATAAAAACCAACAAGCAAGATTGTACCAACGTCTAGGTATTTTAGGGGGACTTTTAATTGTGATTGTATTGCTCTAGTCCCCTAGTAGTTTTTGGTTTTTAAATGCTTAAGATTAAGAGAAGAAAGGAGAAGTGTTATGGATATTCAAATCGTCTTTAAGATTGCAGCAGTAGGAATTTTAGTATCGGTACTTAATCAAGTGCTCATTCGCTCTGGTAGAGAAGAACAGGCAATGATGACAACACTCGCCGGATTGGTTGTTGTTTTATTTTGGGTTATACAATATATCAGTGATTTATTTCAAATGGTCCAAACATTATTTCAGTTATAGAAAAGAGGCTTGATAAAATGGATATGATGCAGATTGTTATTTTGGGAATTGTAGCAACGGTTCTTAGCTTAATCCTTAAAAAGCAAAATCCAGAATATAGCCTCTATATCAGTATTGTTACAGGAGTGCTGATCTTCTTTATGACTTTAAATAAGCTTTCAATTGTTCTGGATATGATTAAAAGAATTGTAGAAGAAATAGAGATCAGCACTGTCTATATTCAAGTTATTTTTAAAATTATAGGAATTTCTTATTTAGCTGAATTTGGATCCCAGCTATGTAAAGATGCAGGAGAAAATGCTATTAGTTCAAAGATTGAATTTGCAGGAAAAGTATTAATCATGGTCCTATCAGCTCCCATTCTTATGACATTGATGGATTTAATTAAGAATTTATTGATATAGAGGTGTAATAATGAGAAATAAACCAATGATAATGATTCTATTGACTATGTTTTTTTTGATAGGTATTCCTATTCATATATATGCTGAAGATTCAACTACTATTTTACAAACTCAAATGGATGATATGGATTTCAAGGAAATGGAGGATTTAATGATTCATTTAAAACAACAATCTTATCAATCTTTTTTTCAAGATTTCGATTTCAAAACAACAGTTCAACAAGCTGCCAAAGGAGAACTTTCTCTTTCTGTGCCCACTTTATTAAAAAAATTGGTTTCTATTTTGTTAGAAGAGTTTTATTATCAAAAAAACTTAATGGGAAAACTCATGCTACTTAGTATTATTTGCGCACTGCTAAAAATATTTACTACATCTTTTGAAAATAAAGGGGTAGCAGAAATAAGTTTTTATGTTATCTATATGGTTTTGATTCTTTTACTATTACAGTCTTTTGAGGTGGCTGTACTTATTGTCGAAGAAACAGTAGAGTCTTTAGTATTGATTATGCAGGCTATGATACCAA
Source organism: Candidatus Epulonipiscium sp. (assembly GCA_012799415.1). GTDB lineage: Bacteria > Bacillota > Clostridia > Lachnospirales > JAAYNZ01 > JAAZLH01. Next base: position 18,644 of record JAAZLH010000167.1, read on the forward strand.
CTCTTATGAGTTTTCTATTTTTATCGGGACAAGTATCTACTTCTTCAGCCCTCCATCCAATTATTATCGTAGCTGTTCAAACCATTGGTTTTATCATAAAGACCATTGTGATACCTATTATATTTTTTATGACAGTACTATCGTTGATCAATCAAGTTTCAGAAAAACAAGTTTTAAAACAATGGATTGGTTTATTAAAACAAGGAATTCATTGGGGGTTAAAAACAATTTCTGGTGTATTTATAGCTGTTCTAGGGTTACACAGTTTAACATTGCCTCTAATGGATAATTTCCTTCATAAAACTACTCAATATGCGGTTAGTAGCGTTCCAGTAGTGGGAATGGCATTGGCAGGTGCAGTAGATACAGTGCTAAATTGCTCTGCGTTAATTAAGCAAGCAGTGGGAGTAGGGGGAATATTGTTATTGGGTATCTTTTGTGTAGCACCTATTTTAAAAATTGTCGTTTTCATTTTGCTTTACAAATTAACAGCAGCTATTATTCAACCACTTGGAGAGGAACGGGTTGTACACTGCATTGATTCCATCGGGGAAAGTTGTCAATTATTACTTGGATGTCTTTGTATTGTTTCCTTTTTATTCATTATTAGTATTACTATGATGATTGGTATGACGAATTTAGGTGGGATAATCCGATAAAAAGAGGTGTTAATATGCTTTTGTTTTTTAAAAAATGGGTTTTAAATATCAGTCTGTTTCTTTTGCTTGCTTCATTTATAGAAATGATTCTTCCAAAATCCCATTTTCAAAAATATTTAAAAGTATTTATTGGTTTTGTTTTAATTTCAATCTTATTGCAACCGATTCAACTATGGTTTCTTTCCTCGGATCCATTTAGTATTCCTATTTTAGATAAAAATTTGGATATTGAAAAGCAAATGATTTTACAAAATCCTATTCAGTATGAAGAAAAACAACAGAAGTGGATTATAAAGAGCTATCAGGAAAATTTAAAACAACAAATCTATCAATTATTAGAGCAAGAAAAAGATTTTATAGTTACAGAGGTTCAAATAGAAACTGTAGAAGACGTCAATGATTCAAAATTTGGATCATTGGTAAAGATATTCGTAAATGTTTTACCTATTACAAAAAAGAAGTCTTCCAATAACATTACAATCGAAAAGATTAGAATTTCTACAAAAATAAAGGAAGAGAATAGGGAACAAAGAGAAGCAGAAGCTATTATATTAGAAAAAAAAATAAAAAGTATGCTGGCAAACTTCTATAATATGTCAGACAATAATATATATATTACTGTACAAAAGAAATAGGGGTGTGATGAAATGAACTGGTTTGATAAGTTGTTTAAAAAAACAGAAAAAGGAGATCATAAAAGGCTGACCCATCTAATATTTATATTAGGAGTAGGAATTCTCTTGTTTTTTATTTCTAACAAACTTTTCCCTCCTCAATCAACTCAAAATTCTAGCACAATCCAGAGATCTACAACACCTAATGTGGAGCAAGATAGTGCGGAGGAAACATTTGATATGAAACTAGAAAAAAGACTAATCCAAAGCCTAGGCAAAATTGAAGGGGTCGGTAAAGTAGACGTAATGATTACCTTAGAAGCAGGAAAAGAAATTATTATTAACAAAGATACTCCACTAACAGAATCTGTTACTTTAGAAGATGATGGGGAAGGGGGAACTAGGAATAGTACAGATCGCAATGTAGATGAAAAGACAATTATGAAAAACATTGGTAATGGGATTACAGAGCCCATTGTCGTAATGGAGAAGGAGCCAATTATCAAAGGAATTATTATTATTTCTGAAGGTGGCCATGATCCTTACATAAAATCTCAGTTAATAAATGCCGCAGAAGTGCTATTAGGAGTTCCAAGTTACAAAGTGCAGGTATTTAAAATGAAATAAAATCAGGGAGGTAAAATAATGAATGTTTTTAAAAGAAATCAAATGATTGTAACCGCTTTAGTTATTATGATTGCTATTGCAGCCTATTTAAATTATGTAGATCGCAAGCCCGCTGAAGGAGAATGGGTATTTCAAACTCAAGCACCTTTTGCAGCAGAAAATCTAGTACCTAATTTAGAAGAAGATTTTTTTTCAGAAGGAACAGCAGCTACAGATCTTGACCTTTTTGAGACTGAAATTGCAGAAAATGAAGACGATCTAGAATTTGATCTAGCCCTTGAAATCGGTGAAGATGATGAGGCTATTGCAGAAAATCTAGATCCAAATGTAGAGCAAATTGAAGTTAGTACCAATAAAGATAATACAGCAGAGCCAGGAGCTGCTATCTTTGTCAATAGCAACACTGTAAATACACCTTATTTTATTACTGCTAAAATTGAGCGAGAACAGTCAAGAGCCAAGCAAAGAGATCTTCTTGCAGAATGCATTAATAATAAGAATTTCCCCAAAGAAGAAAAGGCCCAAGCATCTCAGGATTTATTAACATTAAGAAAGCGTATAGAGCAAGAATCTGCTTCAGAAGCTATGATTGAAGCGAAAGGATTTAAAGAAGTTTTTGTTCGTATTGGCGAACAGACAGTCGATGTAGTTATTGATTCTCCGGGGTTATCGGAAGCAGAGGCGGCTCAAATTTTAGACATCGTTAATAGGCAAACAGGAATTACTTTAGATAAAATCTATATTAATCCGTTAAAAGTTAAAAATTAGTTTGCAAAACCTCATATATTTGTTATAATTAAAATGTAAAAATATAGGGATGCATAGGAAGTTTTACTTTTAAAATGGATATACTCTATGATATACATAGGAGGTAAGTAAATGGATGAAAATAAAACAGTGACAATAAAAAGTCAGGAAAAAGTAGGGCAAGTACAAATTGCTGATGAAGTAGTTGCTATTATTGCAGGGTTAGCTGCTACAGAAGTAGAAGGGGTTGCAGGGATGGCAGGCAACTTCACTGGAGACCTAGTGGAGATTTTAGGGAAAAAAAATCTTTCTAAAGGGGTCACTGTAGATGTAGGAGAAGAAGATGTTTCTGTAGACCTTGGAATTGTAATTAAATTTGGATTTAAAATTCCATCTGTGGCAAAAGCGGTTCAAGAAAAAGTAAAAAATTCCATAGAAACCATGACTGGTTTATCAGTAACAGAAGTAAATCTCCATATTACGGGGATTCACTTTGAAAAGCCTAAACATCAAAAAACTGAGATAATGGAAGAAGTATAGAAAAGCTAGTCCTATCCCTAACCCTTAGATATATCATCACGATATCTAAGGGTTAATTTTCGTAAGGGATCTAACTAACTCCGAGGAGGGAAAAAAATGAGTAGACGCTTAGCTCGTGAACAGGTATTCACATTATTATTTCAAATTGATTTTACAGATAGTTTTGAAGAAGGAACTGAGCAAATAGAAAGATATTTGGCTCAGTATCCAGATATAGAAAGCTTAGATACTAATTTTATTCTAGAAGAGCTAGAAGGCATTCGCCAACATCAAGATAAAATTGATACTACGTTAGAAAAATATTCAGAGGGATGGAAAGTTACGAGGATGGGGAAGGTAGATAGGGCTATTTTACGCCTTGCTGTCTATGAAATTTTTTATGCTACGGATATTCCTGTGAGTGTCAGTATCAATGAAGCCGTAGAGTTAGCTAAAAAGTTTGGTGAAGATTCTTCTCCATCTTTTATCAATGCAGTACTTGGTAAAATTGTTCAACAAGAAAGTTTGGATGGATATGATGAATAAACGTATTTTTACTGTTGGTGAAATCAACAAGTACATTAAAAGGATTTTTGAAGAAGATTTTTTGTTAAGTAGCTTATGGATACAAGGGGAAATTTCTAATTTTAAACCCCATCGTTCAGGGCATGTCTATTTTACATTAAAAGATGAATTAGGCTCTATAGCTTGTGTGATGTTTCGCAGCCATGCGCAAAATTTACTTTTTAATCCAGAAGATGGGATGTCTGTAGTCATTCGAGGTTATGTATCATTGTACGAAAAATCAGGACAATACCAACTATACGCCCAAGATATAGAACCAGCAGGTAAAGGAGCTTTGCAGCAAGCTTATGAGCAATTAAAAAATAAGTTGGAACAAAGAGGATACTTTGCTGAAGATATGAAACAACCCATTCCTTTTTACCCCAAAACTGTTGGGATCATTACTTCTGATACAGGGGCTGCCATTCAAGATATGATTCAAATTGCGAAAAGGAGAAATCCAGGAATCCAATTGGTATTATATCCAGCCATTGTACAAGGAAAAGAAGCGGGAGCAAGCATTGCTCATGCGATTGAACAATTTAATAAGTGGGGACAAGCTGACATATTGATTGTTGGGCGTGGAGGCGGTTCCCTAGAAGATTTATGGGCTTTTAACGAAGAAATAGTTGCACAGGCAATTTTTTCTTCAAGAATTCCTATTATTTCTGCTGTAGGACATGAAACTGATTTTACTATTGCAGATTTTGTAGCAGATTTGCGTGCTCCTACTCCTTCGGCAGCAGCAGAATTAGCCATTCCTTCTCAGCTAGATTTAAAAGAGCGTGTTCGTTCCCATAGAAGGCGCCTAGATTTCTTATTACAATATCAAATTGAGTCATATAAAGATCAATTAACTATGATAAAGAATCGACCTTTTTTTCGTCGTCCCTTGGAGTTGATCTACCCTCATCAACAATATATAGATCAAGCCGAAAAGAAGCTTCAGAGAAACATTCAAGAAAAACTTAAAACTGTACAAACACAATTGTATCATTTTATTGAAAAACTTGAAATACTTTCTCCTTATTCTCATTTAGCAAGAGGCTATAGCATTTTGATGGATAAACAAGGTGTCCCTGTTACGTCTCTTCGGCAAGTTCAGCTGGGTGAAGAATTATATATAAAAATTTCTGATGGGCAAATAGGAGTTACGGTAAAAAACTTTGATAAGGAAGGTGAAAATAATGAAAAAATGTGAAAATATGAAATTTGAGCAAGCGTTACAAGCTCTAGAAGAAATTGTAGAGCAGTTGGAACGAGGAGATACTTCCTTAGAGGAGTCTTTAAAATGCTATCAAGAAGGTGTTATATTAGCGAATATTTGTACTAAGCAACTGGAAAAAGCAGAGCAGCAGGTACTATTATTGCAAGAGCAGGGAGATGGTGAATTTCAACTTAGTAATTTTTTAAACAAGGAGGATACAGAATGAGTCAACAAGAAATAAAAACAATTTTGTCTAAAAAAATAAAAGAAATTGATAAAATTCTTGAGGAATATTTAGAAATCCCATCTTCCTATGAAAAAGTAATTCATGAAGCTATCAGTTATAGCCTTTTTGCAGAGGGCAAACGAATTCGCCCTATTTTAATGATAGAGGCTTATCGTATGTTAAATTCAGATATAACTGGAGTAAAGCCTTTTGCAGCAGCTATTGAAATGATTCATACTTATTCCTTAATTCATGATGATCTTCCTGCCATGGACAATGATGATTATCGAAGAGGAAAATTAACTAACCATAAAGTATATGGAGAGGGAATTGCAATTTTAGCAGGAGATGCCCTTTTGAATTTAGCTTTTGAAACGATGATTCAAGGTGCCCTTGAACATAATTCCATTTTGGCTTTACAAGCCATGAAAGTTATTGGAAAAGCAGCAGGGGTAAAGGGCATGATTGGTGGACAAGCTATTGATCTATTATCTGAAAAACAAGAATTAACGTTTGATACATTACATTATATTCATGAACATAAAACGGCCTCATTAATTACTGGGGCGTTGCAAGCTGGTATTATACTAAGTGGTGGTAATAGCGAACAAATAGAAAGAATAAAAGCTTTTGGCTATGCACTTGGTATGGCCTTTCAGATTCAGGATGATATATTAGATCAAATTGGTTCAGAAGAAGCACTAGGAAAGGCAATTCATAGTGATCAAAAAAATGGGAAATTAACGTATTTATCATTTGAAAGTTTAGAAATAGCGAAAGAAAAAGTAAGATATTTTTCAAATCAAGCATTAGAATCATTAGCATATTTTGGAGACTCAGCAGCATTTTTAATACAATTGACTAACTATCTAATGAATCGTAGCTATTAAGGGGGAACCTTCTTGAAAGAATGGAGTTTTTATGGATATAACTATGTATTAGTTGTATCGATTATTTCTTGGTTTGTAGCGCAATTGCTAAAAGTTATTTTGGTTCTTTTAAAAACAAAAAGAATAGATTTTACACGGTTTGTTGGCTCAGGTGGGATGCCCAGCTCGCACTCCTCTTTTGTTAGCGCTATGGCTATATCTGTGGGAAGACAGGAAGGTTTTCAGTCAGCTTTATTTGCTGTTTGTTGCGTTATGGGCCTTATTGTCATGTATGATGCGGCAGGTATTCGTAGAGCAGCAGGAGAACAAGCCATGGTTTTAAATAAAATTGTTGAAGAATTTACTCATTCAGATTTAAAATTTGAAGAACGATTAAAAGAGTTGTTAGGGCATACACCTATAGAGGTTATTGCTGGAGCTATATTAGGTATGATCATTGCTTTTGCTATTTAAAACATCTATATTCTTAGAAAAGGGAAAAACAAGATAAAATAACATCTTGAATTTTTTGAATAAATCTGTTATGATACTGTACACAATCTTTTCTCAAAATTAAAGATGCAGTATTCTAGTCAACTTTTTTAATTCTGAAGACGGGCCTAAAAATCCGTTTAAGGGCATATCGATGAAGTTTCTGGTGTTGGCTGGTGACGCCCAGTCGCGGGCTGATGCTGGGAGTTAAGATTGAGGGGCGATCCACAACGGCATGTGGGCGTTGACCCTTCTTTCGTGGAGACCTGTGTATGTGGAAGTTTTTATAATCAATCTACGGCACAGGAGTAAACCTGTCATGCGGTTAACAGAGCTGTGGGCAGTGTAGCCTGCCTTGCGTAAAGAGGTGGAGGATATTGATTTACACCTATTTTCTTCGGCCAAAGAGAACAGGTGATTGTCAATTGAAACCCTTTTTGCAAAAGAGGCTAGGAATTTAAAAAGGTTGTTGAGGAAAACTCCTAGACTGTTCTATCTGAGGTATATTTAGGATTACAGTGTGGCTCATAGGCGATCTAGCTCTATTGTTGGTGACACAGTAGGAATTTATTTAAAGGGAAACCGCTTCTTTGGTGACAAAAAAGTATAAATTCGGGAAAACCTGCTGGACCTTAAGCTGCAAAATTTACTAAATGTATCGTCTTTAATTTTGAGAAATTTCATTAGTCAATACATTATTTAATTATATATGAATTAGGAGATTGCTTTGAAAAATCATCCGTCTCAAAAAAAGTATAAAATAAAATTTAAGACAGCTTATCATAAGCCCATCAATTATACTTGGTTAGCAGGTATTACACTTGGAACTTTTTTGCTTGCAATTCTATTTGGATACATCTCTTTAATTTTAATGGAGTACGTGGGGATTCTAGGAGCTTCAATGGTGCTTATGATTTTAATATTAACAGGTATTTTTTTCGATATTTTAGGTATTGCAGTTACGGCAGCAGACGAAGTTCCTTTTCACTCTATGGCATCTAATAAGGTAGCAGGAGCGAAGCAAAGTATTTTTCTTATTCGAAATGCAGGAGTAGTTGCTAATATCTGTAATGATGTCATTGGGGATATTTCAGGAATCATTTCTGGGACAGCAACCGGAGCCATATTATTGAAGATCAATGAAAATATGTCTCTTAACACGGTTTTATGGAGTATCTTATTAACTGCTATTGTAGCAGGCTTAACAGTTGGTGGTAAAGCTTTAGGAAAAGAATTGGCATTAAAGCAATCCAACGAAATTGTCTATAAATTAGGTATGGTTCTTTATATTTTTGACAACCCTTTCCATAAAAAGTAGGGTTGTCAATTTTTTTGGAACTAAGAAAGTTCGTCTTGCTTGTAAGGGACCAAAATTAAAAAAAAACACGTAAAAAATGCATTTTGCACTTTTCTTCAAAATTTATATTAAAATAAAGCAAAATATGGTATGATATAGATATGTGTGAATTTAACAAGGTAGGTGAAATTATGAATAGAGGACTAGATAAAATTTCTTCACCAACAGATTTTAAACATTACAACGTAGAACAATTAAAAATATTATCTCAAGAAATAAGAGATTTTTTATTAACATCTGTCAGCCAGACAGGAGGGCATTTAGGTTCAAACCTAGGGGTTGTAGAGTTAACCTTAGCTCTTCATTATTGTTTTGATTCACCTCAAGATAAGCTTATCTGGGATGTGGGGCACCAAGCCTATGTCCATAAAATAGTTACAGGTAGAAAAGATTTATTCTCTACCCTCCGTCAATTAGATGGGCTTAGTGGTTTCCCAAAAACCAGTGAAAGCTGTCATGACGTATTTAATACTGGGCATAGCTCTACCTCTATCTCAGCAGGCTTAGGGTTTGCAAAAGCAAGGGATTTAGCAAAAGAAAAATATTCTGTTATATCTATTATTGGAGATGGATCATTAACTGGTGGTATGGCATTTGAGGCTCTTAATAATGCAGGGCAAGGGAATACTAATCTGATTGTTATCTTAAATGATAATCAAATGTCCATATCCCAAAATGTAGGTGGATTGTCTCAGTATCTAAGCGAATTGAGAGCAGAACCTATTTATTTAGAAATTAAAGACGATGTGGAGCAGCTATTAAATAAAATACCTGGAATTGGTCCTTCTTTGGTTCGTACTGTCGGAAAAGCCAAAGGAGGTATAAAATATCTTTTGGTACCAGGAATTTTGTTTGAAGAATTAGGTTTTACTTATTTGGGACCTATTGATGGACATGATTTGCCGTCTTTAATCAATGTATTTAAGAGGGCAAAAAAGATGAAAGGTCCTGTGTTCATTCACGTTAAAACTATTAAAGGTAAGGGGTATCAACCAGCAGAAGTAAAACCTTGTGGCTATCATGGGATTGGACCTTTTCAACTAGAAACAGGTCGACCTTTAATCACTACTAAAAAAGAGACTTATTCTGATGTTTTTGGGAAAACTATGGTGCAGTTGGGAAAGAAAGATCATAAATTAGTTGCCATTACAGCTGCTATGCCAGAAGGAACGGGACTTCAGTTATTTGCAAAGACGTATCCAGAGCGTTTCTTTGATGTGGGTATTGCAGAACAACATGCCGTAACCTTTGCAGCAGGCCTAGCAGCGGGTGGATATAAACCCGTTGTAGCCATCTACTCTTCATTCTTGCAAAGAAGTTATGATCAAATCATTCATGATGTATGTTTGCAAAATTTACCTGTTGTTTTTGCTATTGATCGAGCAGGTATTGTAGGAGCTGATGGAGAGACACATCAAGGCATCTTTGATTTATCTTATTTATCTCATATACCAAATTTAACTGTTATGGCACCTAAAAATAAAAGTGAGTTGGTTGAAATGCTCACTTTTGCCACAAATTTTAATGGTCCTATAGCAATTCGGTATCCACGAGGTGCAGCCTCCGAAATAAGTACAGAGGTAGATACACCTATCGTGTATGGTCAAGGCGAGATGCTTTATATAGGGAAATCAGTAGGGATTATAGCTATTGGTGCCATGGTAGATATAGGACGTCAAGTAGTAGAAAACTTAAAAAAATATGGGATTCAAGCCTCTTTATTTAATGCAAGATTTGTTAAACCAATTGATGAAAAGCAAATTGCGGATATGGCAACTAGGCATGATTATTTGTTTTCTCTTGAAGATAATTTGGTTTCAGGAGGGTTTGGAATGAAAGTAATGGAAACATTGATAAAATATAAAATGAGTCATATTCCCTTTCATCCATTTGGTTTTTTTGATCAATTTATAGAGCAAGGATCCCCGGATGAACTTTATCAAAAATATCAACTAGATGCTAATAGCATCACAGAACAAATAATTACTCAATATGAACAAGTTAAAGGCAAGGTGGCGAATGGATAAGCAGCAAAAAGAAAGACTAGATCTACTTCTCTTGCAACAAAACTTAGCAAATTCAAGAGAACAGGCAAAAGCATTTATTATGTCTGGTATTGTTTATGTCAATAATCAAAAAGAAGATAAGCCTGGCGTTAGGTTTCCAGTAAGTGCCAATATTGAGGTGCGGCAAAATAAAAATCTATATGTTAGCCGAGGTGGGTATAAATTAGAAAAAGCATTACAAACGTTCCCAATTTCTTTAGAAGGTAGAATAGCATTAGATATTGGCGCTTCTACGGGGGGGTTTACAGATTGTATGCTCCAAAATGGAGTAAAAAAAGTCTATGCCATAGATGTAGGATATGGTCAATTAGCATGGAGTCTTAGGCAAGATCCCCGTGTTATTTCCATGGAAAAAACAAATATTCGTTATGTAGTTCAAGAGGATTTGCCTGAAAAGGCAGATTTTGCCTCTATTGATGTATCCTTCATTTCTTTAGAAAAGGTATTGCCAGCCGTGAGCCACTTATTAAAAGACACAGGAGAGATTGTATGTTTAATTAAACCCCAGTTTGAAGCGGGGCGTGAGCAAATTGGTAAAAAAGGAGTTGTCAAAGATAAAAAGGTGCATCAGCAAGTAATCATAAATACAATTAGTTTTGTATCTGAACTTGGTTTATTTTCTTATGAACTAACCTATTCTCCTATTAAAGGACCAGAAGGAAATATTGAATATTTATTGCATCTTGGACTCTCTCCGCAGGAAGATAGCAACACTATTGAAGAATGGGTAGCTAAAATTCAAAAAATAGTAGATGATGCTCACGAAAACTTGGAATAAGGAGGCGAATAAAAGTAATGAATATCGTTGGGTTAATTCCAAACGTGCAAAAAGATCCTCATTTACATCATACCCAGTTTTTTATTCATGGTTTAGAACAGAAAAATATAAATATTAAAGTGTCTGAAACAGTGGCTGATCTTTTAGAAAGGCAGGATCTAAAAAGTTCTACGACAGATCTCTATAAGCAAGTTGATTTTTTGATTGTCTTAGGAGGCGATGGAACGATTTTAAATGCAGCACGACAAGCCGCTCCCTTCTGTACTCCAATTTTAGGAGTAAACTTAGGAAAGTTAGGATTCTTAGCGGAAGTAGAAGAAGCCGCATCCTTTGATATTGTAGATCGCATTTTACAAGGTCAGTATCGGGTGGAACGACGAATGATGTTAGATATCAGTATTATTTCAAATGGGCAGCTTTTACCAGATCCCTTCATTGCTTTAAATGATGCGGTTATTACGAAAGGTGCTTTTTCAAGAATGATTGATTTACATATTTATGTAAATGATGAGTTTGTAAATATGTTTTCAGCAGATGGAATCATCATATCTACACCCACCGGATCTACAGGATATAATTTATCTGCAGGAGGACCCATTTTACATCCCTCTACAGAGATGATGGTAATTACTCCTATTTGCCCTCATTCTTTACATGCTAGATCCTTTGTTGTTTCCCAAGACGATGTTGTAACAATTCGTATTGGAGGAGAACGTATAGAGGAAGGGGCAGATCTATTCGGCGAACTTACCCATGAAATTATGCTTACTGTAGACGGCCAATTAGGACATCGATTACAAGGCCAAGATGAAATTATTATTAAAAAATCATCTCAATATACTCATCTTATTAAGGCGTCTAATCAAAGTTTTTATGATATTCTGAGAAAAAAAATAGTAGGAAGTAGAAAGTGAGGGTGAGTGATGAAAACAGAACGACAAGCTAAGATATTACAATTAATCCAAGAAACTGATATTGAAACACAAGAAGAGCTTGCCAATAAACTTATTGCCAGTGGTTTACAAGTCACCCAGGCTACTGTTTCAAGGGATATTCGTGAACTTAAGTTAACGAAAATTACCACTCCTACAGGAGGACAAAAATATGCAGTATTATCTCAACCTGAACAGCAAATATCAGAAAAATTAATTCGCATTTTTAGGAATGGATTCTTGAGTATGGAGGTAGCACAAAATATTCTTGTGATTAAGACTTTAACAGGAATGGCTATGGCGGTAGCAGCATCTTTAGATTCCATGCACTTTCATGAAATCGTAGGGTGTGTTGCAGGTGATGATACGCTCTTTTGTGTTACTAGAAGTGAGCAACAAACTGTTGAATTGATGAAAAAGTTGCAGCATTTTGTACAAGAAGAGGCAGAAGACGAATAAACTGTGTTGAAGAAAATTTGTTTAGATGGGGGGAGATAAATGTTAGTCCATCTATATGTAAAAAATATTGCTTTAATTGATGAAATTCATCTAGATTTACACGAATCATTTAATGTTTTAACGGGGGAAACTGGGGCCGGAAAATCCATCTTGATTGATTCTATTAACCTGGCTTTAGGAGGTCGAGTAAACAAAGATTTGATTCGTGCTCAAGAAGAAGAGGCGGTTGTTGAACTCCTTTTTAAAATTCATGAACCTAAAACGTTGAAAGTAATAGAAGACTTTGGACTTGGCGTAGATGGAGATAATCATTTGTTATTATCTAGGACAATTCAGCGGACAGGCCGGAGTCTTTGCCGTATCAATGGACGTCCAGTTACTTTAAGTATGCTACAAGAAATCACCAAACATCTAATAGATGTACATGGGCAACATGAACACCAATCTTTATTAAATATTGGAATGCATGTTGAATTATTAGACCAATTTTGTTCTAGGGATTTAGAAATTCAAAAACAAGCATTACTTGCTTTACATCATCAGTATCATCAACTGGACGAAAAAGCAAATCATCTTTCGTTAAATGAACAAGAAAAAATAAGAAGACTAGATCTTTTAGAATTTCAGCTTCATGAAATTGATCAAGCTAAATTGAAGCCAGGAGAAGAAGAAGATTTACTTTCTCAAAGGAAGATTTTTTCTAATGCTCAGAAATTATCTACAGGGATCCATAAGGTGTATCAACTTTTACAGCTAGAAGATGGAGAAAAAAACTCTGCTATTGAAAAATTAGGAGAAGCTACTGGTATTTTGCAAGAACTTACAGAATTCGATCCATCACTTATGCTACTGTACCAAAATATTGATACACTCACTGTTCAACTTCAAGAATATAATAGAGACGTGGTTCACTATCTAGAAAACTTAGATCATGATCCACATTTTCTAGATGAGATTGAACAACGACTTCATTTGATCTATCAACTAAAAAGAAAGTATGGTCATTCCATTGAAGAGATATTGGCTTACCGTGATCAAGTATTACAAGAAATAGAAGAGTTGCAGCACAACCAAGAAAAGATAGGGATTTTACGCGCTGAAATGGATGTTATTGCCCAAGAAATGAAAACAATATGTCATGTGATTACTAAAGATAGAACAGAAACAGCTCTTTTGTTAGAAAAGAAGATTGAAACCAACCTTCACTCTTTACAACTCAAAGAGGCCCAGTTTAAAATTTCTATTGAGAGGAAAGAAACAATTTCAGCTCAAGGATGGGACCGAGTAGAGTTTTTAATTACTACGAATCCAGGGGAACCTCTAAAATCCTTAGCAAAAGTTGCATCTGGCGGAGAAATGTCGAGGATTATGTTAGCGATTAAAACAGTGCTTGCTGATGTAGATGAAATAGAAACTCTTATTTTTGATGAAATAGATACAGGTATTAGTGGGCGCACAGCTCAGAAAGTAGCGGAAAAAATTATGCTCATTGCTCAGCAACATCAAGTCATTTGTATTACACATTTGCCTCAAATTGCTGCTATGGCAGATGAGCATTACCTGATTGAAAAGACAACAGAAGGATCTCATGCAACAACAGCTATTCATCATCTCTGTGAAAAACAAGGAATTGAAGAATTAGCTCGTTTGGTTGGTGGAGCAGCTATTACAGATACAACAATAAAAAATGCACAAGAAATGAAACAAATGGCCACCCAATTAAAAGAAAAATTTCGAAAATAAAACATAATAAAATACAACTGAGTTCTACTTGCTTATTTCTATAATAGATCAAATCATTTCATCTTTTAAAATTTTGGAAAGTATAATCCTACTCCAAAAAGGTTATTTTAAAGATATAAAAGATTAGCTATTTAGTTAATTTTGGAGTTAGGAAGTGGGAAAATATGAGGCTCAGAAATTTTGGAAGAAAAAAAATAGTATCTATTATACTGTGCTTTTTTCTTTTTTTTATGGTGACAGTCAGTCTTTCTATTCATTTTTTTACATTGCCAGCAGAGATAAGAATGATTGCTGGTAAAAGCCATGAGTTTGAATTTAATCTTCCTTTAGAAGCAAAGATCATGGCTGAAAAACAAGGAGTTTTAAAAGTCAATCACCAGCCTGTAACAGAAAATATTCACATCAATTTGCGTAAACCTTTTCACATAGAATCTTCAGAAATAGGAACGCTTAATGTTCAGCTTCAATTATTTGGGGTTATTCCTCTTAAAAAGCTAAAAGTAGATATCATTCCAGATATGATGATGATTCCCTCTGGAAAAACAGTGGCAGTGCGAATCCAAACGGATGGTATTATGGTGCTAGGAACAGGTGTGGTGACAGGGGTAGATGGAGATATTCATGAGCCAAGTAAAGGGCTTTTACAATCAGGAGATTTGATTATGAGTGTAAATGGAAATCAAGTTTTAACTGCCCAAGAATTAGTAGAAAACATTGCTGATTTAGGTGAAAAACCTATACAACTTCAAATCAAGAGAGAGGAAGAAACCTTAGAAACTTGGGTACAACCTGTTAAAAATAAGGATGAACAAACCTATAAGCTAGGAATTTGGGTTAGGGATAGCACACAAGGAATTGGTACGCTTACTTATATTAACCCTGAAACAATGACCTATGGTGCCTTGGGGCACGGAATTACAGATGTAGATACAAAACAATTGATGCCTATTCGCAAAGGAAATATTATGAAGACAGAAATCACAACTATCCGTAAAGGTGAAAAGGGAGCTCCAGGAGAATTAAGTGGTGCTATTGTTGAAACAGCTGATACAATCATAGGAAGTGTAGATGTAAATACAAGTCAAGGAGTTTTTGGTAAGATTAATCGAGAGCAACAAAAGGATGATTTACTCAAAGATGCTATTCCTATTGCATTACAGCATGATGTAGAAGAAGGGCCTGCCATTATTCGTTCCAATATATCTGGAGATATAGTCGAAGAATTTACCATAGAAATTCAAAAGATTACAAGATATAATGATCAGACTGCAAAAGGGATGATTATTAAAATTACTGATCCTCGTCTTTTAGATCAGACCAATGGAATTGTTCAAGGAATGAGCGGTAGTCCCATTATACAGAATGGAAAATTAATAGGAGCAGTGACTCATGTGTTTGTTCAGGAACCTTCCAAGGGATATGGAATTTTTATAGAAAATATGCTTAAAAAAGAGAAAGACATGGTAAATAATGGAAAAGTGACGTCTGAGTAAGGAAAAGCTCTAATTTCGCTGATATTTCTTATTGATAATATGTCATTTAAAACGTATAATAAATAAAAGGAGATAAAAAAGTAATAAGTGTAAAATTATTGCTTTTATATAAAGGTTTATACAAAAGATGAGGGGGTTTTTAAAATGAGAAGTAATAAGATTCGAATTGCTTTAGCAGATGACAACCAAGATTTTTGTGAAATTTTAGAAGAATACCTAAACAAACAAGAGGATATGGAGGTCATAGGTACAGCGGTCAATGGTTTAGAAGCTTGTGATCTCATTGTAAGCCAACAGCCTGATGTAGTGATCTTAGATGTAATTATGCCGCATTTAGACGGTATCGGTGTACTAGAACAGATGAATAAACTTAGCTTAGAAAAAAGGCCAGTTTGTATCATGCTTTCAGCAGTTGGACAAGATCGTATTACAGAAAGGGCCTTAACCTTAGGTGCAGAATATTATATTATTAAACCCTTCGATATGGAAACGCTAACCAATCGCATTCGTCAATTAAAAGGACATCATGAAATCATTAAAAATAGCAATGCTGTAGTTCCAACTAAAAAGTCTTCTCATATTTCTTTAGCTCATCACTTAGAGACAGAAGTTACAAATATTATTCATGAGATAGGTATCCCTGCACATATTAAGGGATATCAGTATCTTAGAGAAGCGATTACGATGGCCATCAACGATATGGATATCTTAAATTCAATCACCAAACAATTGTATCCTTCTATTGCAAAACAGTTTAATACTACGCCAAGTCGTGTAGAACGAGCTATTCGACATGCTATAGAAGTAGCTTGGAGCCGTGGCAAAATGGAAACAATTGATCGTTTGTTTGGCTATACTGTAAATACTGGTAAAGGAAAACCTACAAACAGCGAATTCATCGCACTCATTGCAGATCGATTACGATTGGAATTAAATGCCGGATAAAAAAGAGTTTTTTTAAATAACAAATTGTAAAAAATAAACTTGCTTCTAAAGTAGGCGTGTATACAATAAATAGTACACTTATGGTTTTCTAGTTATTTCTTAAAATTTGATAAAATAACTGGAAAACCATCTAAAGCAAGTTTATCTATAAATTTTATAGTAGATTTTTTTATTTAAATCACTTATTTACCATCAATTGTTCTATTAGAGATTCTTCAGGCGTAACATAAACAGTTTTATTATGATCATAAATGACGAAACCAGGTTTTGCCCCATTGGGTTTTTTAACATATTTACATAGAGTATAATCAACAGGTACATTACTAGAATCTCTTGCTTTACTATAATAAGCCGCAATATGAGAGGCTTCTAAGACTGTTTTATTAGGAACCTCTTGTTGTCTAGTTTTTATAATGACATGAGAACCGGGAATATCTTTGGTATGAAACCATAGATCTGTTGTATGAGCAGTTTTCATGGTTAATTCATCATTTTGATAATTATTCTTTCCAACCCATATTTCAAAGCCATCGCTAGATAAAAATCGTAGAGGTTTTCCTTTTACTGATTTTTTTTTCTTATTATTTTTTATTTTTCGTTTTGCATATCCTTCTTCTTGAAGTTCCTCACGGATTTGTTCAATGTCATTTTCATGAGTAGCTGACTGAATAGCATTTAAAATGGTTTCTAAATATTTAATCTCATCATCGACTTGCTTTAATTGTGAAGTAAGTGCTATAAAGGTTCGCTTTGCTTTATTGTATTTAGAAAAATAACTTTGGGCATTCTGAGCTGGTGTTAATGTTGGATCTAAAGCAATTGTAATTTCAGGCTGTGTTTCTTCGTAATAATTTAAAAGTGTGACAGAGGAAGAACCCGGTATAATTTGATAAATATTTGCTGTAAGTAATTCCCCTTCAATTCGCCATTGTTCTCTATTCTTAATATCTTGAAGCTGTTGTAGCTGTAAGTTTTTTTTCTTAAAACAACGCTCCAAATTAGTTTGAATATTTTTCTTTAAATCCACAGTTTTTTGTTGTAATCGGGTTTGTAAATCTCTTTTACTATAAAAAATTTCTATGGTTTCTGAAATGTTTTGCAAATGAGTAATTTGCTTATCTACAAATTGGGTCATTAGTATAGACGAAAACTCAAACATTTTTCCATTATCCTCTTGGATTAGATGAGGTTGAAATTGATTACTCTGAACTTGAGCCATAATCATCATAAAATGATGAGTAAGTTGTTGCTTCTGTTGTGCCTCTAGTTGAGACACTAGGATTGTTCCATCTACTTTAGCTCGAAAACATATTTCTGTTGCAACCATGGGGCTAATACCAGAATAGGTTTGGTAGATAGCTTTTTGAATAGGCAGATTCGGTTTTTTATCGATAAAAGTGAAACACGCATCAGCCCTTACTTCTAATGGATTTTGTTTATCTTGAGAAGGGGGCAAAGAATATATATAACCAGGTAGTATTTGACGCACTGAACTAACTTCTTGAGTTACACGCTTTATGCTATCAAGAATTTTTTTGTTTTCATCAATTAAAATCACATTACTATGACGCCCCATGATTTCAATAATTAACTCTTTAGAGCAAAGGTCACCTAGCTCATTAAATCCTTCTACAATAACTTTTATGATGCGTTCAAAAGAAGGTTGCACAATATCAACGATCCTATATCCTATGAGGTGTTTTCGTAAAAACATACAAAACATAGGCGCAGATAGTGGATTATCTTTACTTTGTGTGGTTAGATGAATACGGGGGTGATTTGGATGTGCAGTTAGAAGTAATCGAAAAGGTTGCCCTTTATGACGAATTAGGATTACAATTTCTTCTGATTCAGGCTGATAAATTTTATCAATTTTTCCACCTAAAATATTTTGCTTAAGTTCCCATAATATATTTGACAAAACAATGCCATCTAATGCCATAATAATTCCTCCAACAATTTATTTAATTAAGTGATTATGTTTAAATTATATATTTAAAGCTAGTATAACATTTTTCACAAGTCTCGAAAAGGTTTTTAAGTAAAAGCTGAACTTGAAGGTAACATTGCTATGCTAGGCATTGACTTACTTTAGGGAGTAGGTTATAATACCAAAATAGAATTGATCTATTCAGAAAGAGATGATATCATGATTCGAAGCATGACTGGATTTGGTAGGGGAGAATCGAGAGCAGATCACCGTAAGTTTACAGTGGAGATTAGATCAGTAAATCATCGCTATAGTGATATTAACATTAAATTATCCCGAACAATGGCCTTTCTAGAAGAAAAAATTCGAAATTATGTGAAAGAAAAGGTGGCGCGAGGAAAAGTAGATATTTATATCAATTTTGAAAGTGAAGCCAAAGAAGATATTACTTTACAGCTCAACACTAGCTTAGCGGATATATATAAACATACCCTTGATAAAATTCAAGAACGGTATAAATTAGATGTAGGGGCTACACTTCCTATGATTGCCAATTTTCCAGATGTTATTACGGTAGAACAAACCATAGGGAATGAAACATGGCTTTGGGATTTATTATATCCTGCTTTAAAACAGGCTGTAGATGAGTTTATGGTTATGCGTGAAAAAGAAGGTAATCTTTTAAAAAATAATATTCTGGCAAAACTAGAAATAATACAATCTATAGTGGAAAAAGTTAAAATTAGATCTCCAATAGTGATTAATGAATATAAACAAAAGCTAGAAATGCGTTTAAAAGAATTGTTGCCCGATCATAGTATAGATAATCATCGTTTTGTTATGGAAGTTTCTTTATTTGCTGACCGCTGTAGTATTGATGAAGAAATTGTACGCTTAGAAAGTCATATTATTCAGATGAAAGATATTTTACATACAGAAGAAGTTGTAGGAAGAAAGTTAGATTTTTTAGCCCAAGAAATGAATAGGGAAGCGAATACAATTGCATCTAAAGCGAATGATATTGTTATTACTAAAGGGGCAATTGAACTCAAAAATGAAATTGAGAAAGTTCGTGAACAAATTCAAAATATTGAATAAAGGGGAGCTGACCAATGCAAAGCAAAAGAGTAGGAGGCAAAAATATGGGGATTAAACTTATTAACATTGGATTTGGAAATATCGTATCTGCGAATCGATTGGTAGCTATTGTAAGCCCAGAATCGGCACCTATTAAACGTATTATTCAAGAAGCTAGAGAAAGAGGTATGCTAATTGATGCTACTTACGGCCGAAGAACAAGAGCGGTTATTATTACTGATAGTGAGCATATTATTCTATCAGCCGTTCAACCAGAAACAGTAGCACACCGTCTTACTTCAAAAGGACAAGATGCATCCACAGAAGAAGTAGAAGAATGATAGGTGATCTTTATGAAAAAAAATAAAGAAAAAGGAATTCTGATTGTAATTTCCGGATTTTCTGGCGCGGGAAAAGGGACGGTTATTAGAGAGTTAATTAAAGATACAAGATATGCTTTTTCTATTTCGGCAACGACTCGTCAGCCACGAGTTGGAGAAGAAGAAGGGGTTCATTATTTTTTCTTAACTCGTGAAAAATTTACAGAGATGATTGGAAAAAATGAGTTCCTAGAATGGGCTGAGTTTTGTAATAACTATTATGGGACTCCTAAAAAATATGTAGAGAATCAATTACTGCAAGGAAAAGATGTAATTTTAGAAATTGAAGTGCAAGGGGCATTACAAGTTAAGGAAATTTTTCCGGAGTGTGTTCTTATTTTTATCACACCCCCAACTTTAAAAGAGTTGCAACATCGCTTAGAAAGTAGAGGAACTGAAGAAATTTCTGTGGTTCAACAACGCTTATGCCGTGCTCGCGAAGAATTAACCTATATGCAGGATTATGATTATATTGTAATTAATGATATTTTAGAAGATACTATTGAGATAATTGAAAACATTGTTGTAGCTGAACATTGTAAAATGAGCCGAAAGGGATATATAATAGAAAAGTTAAAAGGAGAATGATGCCATTATGTTAAGACCTTCTTACGCAGAATTAATGGAAGTGCTAAATAAGAGTAATGCAGAGGAAAATCAACCTATTATTAGTAGCCGTTATTCGGTTGTTATTGCAGCAGCCAAGCGTGCACGTCAATTAATCGACAGAGAAGATTCAGCAACTGATGAGAAGTTAAGTAAACCTTTATCTGCTGCTATCCAAGAATTATATGATGGAAAAGTGCATGTAAAAATTGATGTGAAATAGACCAAGGATTAAAACAAAACACCCTAAAGGGTGTTTTTACCTTATAAAGGATGAATATCTTATGAATTATGAACTGTATGCAGAAGTTATTATTGATATTGCTCATGAAAAAGTAGATAGAATTTTTCATTATCGAATCCCAACTCCATTACAACTTTTGTTACAAGTAGGTATGAGGGTTTTAGTTCCCTTTGGACGTTCCAACAAAAAAATAGAAGGGTATGTTCTAGGTATTACGGATAAAATAGAGATTGCATCCACCAAAGTGAAAGAAATTTTACAAATTATTGATGATAGCCCCATTTTGAGTGAAGAAATGATAACTTTGTCAAAATGGATGCGGGATGTTTACCAGTGCACCTTAATAGAGTGTTTTCATTGTGTGCTACCTACAGGCATCCAAGTTAGAAGTCAGTGGATCATTGAGATCAACTCAAAAACGATTTCTTCTAAGATAGACCTTTCTTCTCACTCACCATTGGCTCAATCGGTTTATGAATATATTAAAAAGGAAGGACATGGAGTTCCTCTTAAAGAACTAGAAGATAGATTTGGTAACCAATTAGTCCAAGTATTATATTCTTTAAGAAGAGATAAAATATTAATTCAACGCTCTGTTCCTCAATTTAAAAACTTATCTAAAAAAATAAAAATGGTTTCTCTTATTTCAGGATCAAAAATGGAACAGGTATATGAAGATTGTAGAAAAAAGAATTATCATGCTCAAGTACGTATTCTAGAATTTTTACTTAGAAACCAGCAAGCACCTTTATTAGATATGAAACAACTCTTGCAAGTGACAGATTCTTCTTTTCGTTCCTTACAACAAAAAGGAGTTTTAGCGATCGAAGAAATAGAAGTAAAAAGGAATCCAGATTTAGGTGGACCTGCTATTAAAGATGAATTTTTTACTCCTACTCAAGAGCAAAAAAATGTGTTACAATATATAAAAAAAGAAATGCAAACTTCTATGGGCCAGACTATCCTACTACATGGAGTGACAGGAAGCGGTAAAACGGAAGTGTATTTGCAAGTAATTCAAGAATTGTTGAAAGAAGGTAAGCAAGCAATTGTTCTTGTACCAGAAATTTCACTAACGCCGCAAATTACACAATGTTTTATTCAACGCTTTGGTAATCAAGTAGCTTTTACTCATAGTAAGCTATCCATAGGGGAAAGATATGATCAGTGGAGAAAAGCAAAAGAAGGAGAAGTTTCTATTATGGTAGGGCCGCGATCTGCTATATTCACTCCTTTTTCTTCTTTAGGCCTTGTGATCATAGATGAAGAACATGAAACAACTTATAAGTCGGATACAACGCCTAAGTATCATGCAAGAGAAATTGCAATGAAACGATGTGAACTCTCAAATGGTATCGTGATACTAGGTTCTGCTACGCCTTCTTTAGAAAGCTATTTTTTAGCTCAAAAAGGTGTCTACCATTTAACAAAAATGGATCATAGAGCGACACAACACTCTCTTCCTCAAGTTTATGTTGTTGATATGAGGAAAGAATTAGTTAATGGAAATCGGTCCATGTTTAGTAAAGATTTATATGAGGCACTCGAAAGTAATCTAGAGCGCAAAGAACAAACTATTTTATTTTTAAACCGCAGAGGACATTCTACTTTTGTTTCTTGTCGAAGTTGTGGTTTTGTTTTAAAATGTTCTAGATGTAATATTTCTTACACTTATCATTCACCATATGCCTCTTTGCGTTGTCATTATTGTGGAGAGCAGACAAAATCACCACGAATTTGTCCAGCTTGTAGTTCTTCCTATATTCGTTTTTTTGGTGTAGGGACTCAAAAAGTAGAGGAAGAAGTTAATGCTTTATTGCCACAAGCTAGGACTTTGCGTATGGATCTAGATACCACATCTGGTAAGCATGGGCATACTCGCATTTTAGAGCAATTTTATAATCAGAAAGCTGATATCTTGATTGGCACTCAAATGGTGGCTAAGGGGCATGATTTTCCAAACGTAACTTTGGTGGGGGTACTCGCAGCCGATGCCATGTTATATATGGAAGACTTTAGGAGTAGTGAACGTTCTTTTCAGTTATTGACACAAGTCGCAGGGCGGGCAGGCCGTGGAGATCAAAAAGGAAGGGTATATATACAGACTTATACTCCAGAACATTATAGTATTCAGACAGCCCAAAAACAGGATTATGAAGCTTTTTATAAACATGAGCTTTTATATAGAAAAGAAATGCAATATCCACCATATACACATTTATATTCCATATTATTAGTGGGGTCTAAAGAAAAAAAAGTTATAAGAACCTCGTTTTTCTTGGCAGACTTTTTAAAATCTGGATATCAAGGGGAAATATTTCAAGTGATTGGTCCAAGTCCTGCTTCGATATCAAAGATTAATAATGAATATCGTTGGCGAATTATGATTAAGCACCCAGATCAGACTTTATTGCAGCAATATGCGTATAATAGAATTACACACTTTTTACAGAAAAACAATATACTAGATGTACAAATATATAGAGATATGAATCCATTAGTGATGTATTAGAATAGGAGTGAAAGAATGGCTTTGCGACAAATTCGTTTAGATAGTGATGAAATTTTAAGAAAACGTTCAAAGGAAGTAACTGAGATTACACCTAAAATTTTAACTCTAATTGAAGACATGATAGAGACTATGCATGATGCAGATGGTGTAGGCTTGGCAGCACCTCAGGTAGGCATTTTACGACGGATTATTGTAGTAGATATTGGAGATGAAAATGGCCCTATTGCACTAATCAATCCGCGACTTATAAAATCCAAGGGAGAACAAATTGGTTCCGAAGGATGTTTAAGTATTCCAGGTGTTCTTGGAGAAGTCAATCGCCCTCAATCTGTTGTTGTTGTAGGGCTTAATCCTGCAGGGGAAGAAGTTCAAATTGAAAGTGAAGATTTACTAGCACGTGTTTTTTGTCATGAAATTGATCATTTAGACGGAGTTTTATTTACAGATAAAGTTATCCAATTTATTGAAGATTAATATCCTTGTTATTAAGGCTTAAGGAGAGAATATTATGAACATTATATTTATGGGAACTCCTGATTTTGCTGTTCCATGTTTACAAACTTTACTTGATTCTTCTCATACAGTACAGGCTGTTTTTACTCAACCAGACAGACCAAAAGGAAGAGGAAAGCAATTATCATCACCTCCTGTAAAAGTGCTTGCAGAAAAATATGAGATTCCAGTTTTACAACCTTTAAAAGTTAAAGATCCAGAATATATACAAAAGATCAAGGATCTAAAACCAGACCTTATTGTTGTTGTGGCTTATGGACAAATTCTTTCTAAAGAAATTTTAGAAATTCCTCCTTATGGCTGTGTTAATGTTCATGCATCTTTATTACCCAAATACAGAGGAGCGGCTCCTATCCAGTGGGCTATTATTGAAGGTGAAACTCAAACAGGAGTCACGACTATGTATATGGATGTAGGTCTTGACACAGGAGATATGATACTAAAAAAAGCTATAGATATTGATGAAGCTGATACAGGTGGATCTTTACATGATAATTTATCTTTGCTAGGTGCAGAAATCCTAAGAGATACTTTGATTTGCATTGAAAACAATACTGCTCCCCGAGAAAAGCAAAATGATAATTTCTCAACTTATGCTCCGTTATTAAAAAAATCAATGGGGCTTATTGACTGGGAGCAACCAGCTAAAAAGATCCATAATCTTATTCGTGGATTATCTCCTTGGCCTAGTGCCTATACTAATTACCAAGGAAATATAATGAAAATTTGGACGACCAAAGTAGCTGGTGATGATTCTTCAATGGGGGAACAAAAAACACCAGGAAAAATTGTAAATCTTACAGAAGAGGGGATCTGGGTTCAAACAGGAAAAGATCTTTTAATTATACAAGAAGTACAACTACAAGGAAAAAGAAGAATGCCATCCCAAGAATTTTTGAGAGGCAATACCTTGCAAGTAGGAGATATATTAGGTGGAAGCCAAAATGGATCAGCCAAGTAAAGGTTTTCTCCAGTTGACTACAGGGCTAATCACTTTTTTTATAATAGGAGCCTTGTTTGTCTTTGGTCTTTACTTTTTTCTATCAATCCAAGGATATCAAATATTTTTAGTAATCTTAGGTTGTTTTTTTATTTTTTGTATTCTTGGATTGGTTACGATGACATTATTTTTCTTAAAGTTATACCAAAGACGAAAGGTCATTGGCAACCCAGACTGGTATTTAATAGGGATAAAATTTCTGTATCCTTTTTTAGATTTTATTTGCTGTGTTATTGGTTTATCCCTTAGTTCTTTGCAAGACTTTTTTATTCAAATTAACAATCTTTGTATCCAAGAAAAAAATATAAAGCTACCTTCAGAAAAGATTTTAATATTAACCCCTCATTGCTTACAAAAAAGTACCTGTTCAATCAAAGTTACTCATGATCCTTCTTTATGCCAGAAATGCGGACAATGTAATATTCAAGATTTAGTAGCTATAAAGCATAAATATCAAACTCAATTGGTGGTAGCTACAGGGGGAACGTTGGCCCGACAAGCAGTACAGGATTATAGACCTCAGTTGATTATAGCCATAGCTTGCGAAAGAGATTTAATCAGCGGCATCATGGATATTCCAAAGATTCCCGTGGTGGGGATTTATAATGAAAGGCCGCAAGGACCTTGTAAAGATACTTATGTTAATATATTCAATCTAGAAGAATGGATTAAAAAGGTAACCATTTATTAAGAATTCTAACATTCTGGAGAGTGTTTAAAAAACTAAAAGTGACAATAAAGAAAGGAGTTTTTATATGCCTTATGGATTTTATGGGATAGATCCAATTTCGATGATGATTTTATTGCCAGCGATAATTCTTTCGCTCTATGCCCAATCAAAAGTGACAAATACATTTCAACGATATTTAAAAATACCAAATGTCAATGGATATACAGGATCAGAGGTTGCGCATAGAATTTTAGAATCTGCTGGAATTCGTGATGTGAAAGTAGAACCTGTATCTGGATCTTTGACAGATCATTACGATCCAAGAGCAAAGGTTCTGCGCTTATCTGAACCTGTTTTCTATGGTCGATCTGTAGCAGCCCTTGGTGTAGCAGCTCATGAAGCTGGTCATGCTGCCCAACATCATGAGGGATATCTATTTTTAAACTTTCGTAATGCAATTGCACCTGTAGTTAGTATTGGGTCACGTATGGCTATGCCTCTTATTTTGCTAGGTGTGTTTTTAAGTTCAATGGCTAGTGGTTTCGGGGGATTTTTTATTCAGCTAGGTATCTATTTATTTGCAGGTATTGTGTTATTCCAAGTAGTTACTTTGCCAGTAGAATTTAATGCTTCTCGTCGTGCAATTGCCTTTTTAGATTCTTATGCTTTTTTAACGCCACAGGAAGTGAAGCCAGCTAAAAAAGTTCTTGATGCTGCTGCTTTAACTTATGTAGCATCTGCTGCTGTTGCAATGGCCAATTTGTTGCGATTTATCTTATTGTTTGGAAACAGACAACGGCGAGATTAAAAGCGTTACACTGTAACGCTTTTTTGCTTGTTTATTATAGATATGAAAATTTAAACTTTCAGTAAGTTCATATATGATTTTTTGTTTTAAAAGTTTTGGGACTAAGAAATATCTACTTTTTAGTAGTTTTCATTTATGTTTTTTGAATATGCATATCTATAGACAAGTTTTCTGAAAAATGTGGAATACTATAGCTAATA
The DNA here is from genome assembly GCA_012799415.1 of Candidatus Epulonipiscium sp. Taxonomy (GTDB): domain Bacteria; phylum Bacillota; class Clostridia; order Lachnospirales; family JAAYNZ01; genus JAAZLH01. Next base: position 44,881 of record JAAZLH010000167.1, read on the forward strand.
TATATAGAATTGAGATGAGTATATGAAGAAAAGTAAGCGTGATTCTAGAGAAATTGCTGTTCATATTTTATGTGAAATTGATCGCAGAAAAGAATATGATCATGTGGTATTACAAGAAGAGCTTTTGTTATATCATGATATCAATTCACTAGATAAAGCTTTTATCACAGAATTGGTAAAAGGAACAGTAAAAAATCAAATACATATTGATCATATCATTAATCAATATTCAAAGATAAAAACCAAAAAAATGAAACCTTGGATTTTAAATATTTTACGAATTGGCGTATACCAAATGAAGTTTTTAACGAAAATTCCTCTATCAGCTGCCTGTAATGAGTCTGTTAAATTAGCAAAAAAAAGAGGTTTTAATGGTTTAGCTGGTTTCGTCAATGGTGTACTACGTACCATTAGCAGAAATATTGATAGAATTACTTATCCTGATGAAAAAGAAGAACCAATAGAATACTTAAGTGTCTTTTATTCGTATCCAAATTGGCTGATTCAATACTGGTTAGAAAAATATCCCTATGATTTCGTTAAAAAGTTGTGTGAAAAAGGAAATGAGGCTCCAACGGTTACAATCCGGTATAATCCCCTCAAAATAGATAGACAATCATTACAGTTGGCTTTAGAGTCAGAAGGAGTTAAAGTAACAGAAGGACATTATCTAGAGGATGCATTGCAGCTGACTCAGACAGCATCTATTGCAAATTTGGTCTCTTTTCAGCAAGGATTGTTTCAAGTCCAAGATGAAAGTTCAATGTTAGTAGGGCATATTTTAGATCCACAACCGGGCGAAGTGATCTTTGATTTATGTGCAGCACCAGGTGGAAAAACGACTCAAGCTGCAGAAAGAATGAATAATCAAGGGCAGATCATAGCAAGGGATATTTCTAACAATAAATTAGATTTAATTGATATATCAGCGAAACGTTTAGGAATCTCTATTATTAATACTCAAAACCAAAAAGCTGACCAAAAAGATATAGATAGTATTCAAAAAGCTGATCGTGTTCTAATTGATGCTCCCTGTTCTGGTCTAGGCATTATTCGTAAAAAGCCGGATATTAAATTTCAGAAAAAACGAGAAGATATTGTACAATTGGCAAAATTACAGCGCAATATTTTAGATGCATCTTGGGATTATGTAAAACCTGGCGGAGTTTTAGTTTATAGCACCTGTACCATAACAGCAGAAGAAAATATTGATAATATTTTATGGTTTATAGAAAATTATCCTTTTGTTTTAGAAGATATATCATCATTCTTACCTTTTCATTTACAAGGGGTAGAGAGCTCCAAAGGATTTATACAGCTTTTTCCTCATCTTCATCAAATAGATGGCTTTTTTATTGCACGCTTGCGTAGAAAGGATTGAAATGAATGTTTCAAATACAAGATTTACAATCTATAACTCCAGAAGAACTTGAAAAAAGAATAGTTAATTTAGGCGAGAAGCCTTTTCGTGCAAAACAAATTTTTAAATGGCTGCATCAACATCATATTAAAGAAATAAATGAAATGACAAATATCTCAAAAGAGTTAAGACAACAATTGTTAGCTTTGGCTCCTTTATGTAAACTTCAAATGGCGGAAAGATATGAATCCCAAAAAGATGAAACAATAAAATACTTGTTTACCTTATCAGATCATAATATAATAGAATGTGTTTTAATGCGCTATAACCATGGGAATACTGTTTGTATTTCTTCACAAGTTGGATGTCGTATGGGTTGTAAGTTTTGTGCATCTACTTTAGATGGTTTGGTCAGACATCTAAGTGCGGGAGAAATGGTATCACAAATTTACGCAATTCAAGAAGATATTGGAGAAAGAATTTCAAATGTAGTCATTATGGGGAGTGGAGAACCTTTAGATAATTTTCAAGCTTGCATAGACTTTATTACAATTATAACTTCACCCTTAGGGCTCAATATAGGGCAGCGCCATATTACAATATCAACTTGTGGACTTATCCCCCAAATGCGCCAATTAGCTCTGAAACAGCCACAGGTCACATTGGCTGTTTCTCTGCATGCACCTAACGATGCCATAAGGCAAGAATTTATGCCTATTGCTAGAAAATATTCTTTAGACGAACTTCTTGCAACTTGCGCATACTATATTGAACAAACACACAGAAGAATAACATTTGAATATGCCCTAATTCAAGGGTATAATGATCAAGAACAACATGCAAAAGAACTAGGACAAAAATTGAAAGGACTCTTATGTCATGTAAATTTAATTCCTATGAACGAGATTGAAGAAAGATCATATATAAGTACCACAGCCTCTAATACACAGCATTTTAAAAAAATATTAGAAGAGGCAGGGATTACTGTTACAATCCGTAGAAAATTAGGGGAAGATATTGCAGCAGCTTGTGGCCAATTACGGAGAGGTTATTTATCTAAATAATGATCATACGATGCAGGGGTGAGAAATATGAAGGCAGCAGGACAATGTGATATAGGAAGTCAACGAGAGAAGAATGAAGATGCTATTTTTTTAAGCACAGCTCCTGTAGGGTCTTTGCCAAATGTATTTATAGTAGCTGATGGCATGGGTGGACACAAAGGTGGGGAGTATGCTTCACAGTTTGCGATTCAATATTTTTGTGAATATATACAGCAAAGTAACCAGGCTACCACAGAACAAGATATTCTTGCAACTTTAGTTCAAGGCATATTATATGCCAATGATAAATTGTATACCATTTCCCTCAGCCAGAAAGAATTACAAGGTATGGGGACTACTTTTATTGTCTCTACAATTTTAAATGAGACCCTTTATATTGCTAATGTAGGAGATAGTAGGCTTTATATATTAGAAGAAGAGATACAAAAGATTACGGTAGATCATTCTCTAGTAGAAGAAATGGTTCGGAAAGGTAATCTATCTGAATATGAAGCAGAAAATTATCCAAATAAAAATGTGATCACTCGTGCAGTGGGGACTGAAAAGACTGTACAAGTAGATACATATATTATTCCTTTGTTAACAGAACATACTATCTTGATGTGCTCTGATGGATTAACAAATATGTTATCAGATTCCCAAATAAAAGGAATTTTACAATCTAATAATACACTAGAAAATAAAGTAAATCAGTTAGTGGATACAGCAAATGAAAAAGGTGGTTTAGATAACATTTCTGTTATTCTTATAGACTGGAAGGTGAAGGAGGTGTCTACATTATGATATTGCAGCCGGGAGTAATATTAGGCAATCGATATGAAATAATGGAAAAAATAGGGGCAGGCGGCATGTCTATTGTTTACAAAGCGAAATGTAATAAATTACAGCGTTATGTGGCCATTAAGTTCCTAAGAGAAGAATTTATTACTGATGAAGAATTTGTCACTCGCTTTCGAATTGAAGCTCAAGCAGCTGCTAGTCTGTCTCATTCTAATATTGTAAATATCTATGATGTGGGTCATGAGGGTGATGTTCATTATATTGTTATGGAATATATTCAAGGTAAAACTTTAAAAGAATGGATAAAAGAAAAAGGTGCTTTTCCTACAGAACAAGTGCTGAAAATTGCCATGGCCATTGCCAAGGCATTACAACATGCCCATCGGCATCATATTGTACACAGAGATATTAAGCCACAAAATGTTTTAGTGACAGAAGATGGCATTGTGAAGGTTACAGACTTTGGAATTGCGAGAGCAACAACAACATCTACTGTATCGGCTACAGGAAACACCATTGGATCTGTACATTATTTTTCTCCTGAGCAAGCAAGGGGAGGGTATGTAGATCAAAAGAGTGATTTATATTCATTAGGAATTACTATGTATGAAATGGCTACCAATTCTCTTCCTTTTCAAGCAGATAGTCCGGTTTCTGTTGCGCTGTTGCATATTAATGAGGAGCTGCCTAAGCCAAGTAGTGTGAATCCTCATATTTCCAAGAGTCTTGAAGGTATCATTGTAAAGGCAACACAAAAAAGACCAGAACTTCGCTACCAGAATGCGGAAGAGATGATGATTGATATGGAAAAAGCATTCCAGTATCCAGAAAGTGACTTTGTAACCATACGAGATATGGAAAATTCCCCAACGGTTCAAATCTCATCAGAAGAAATGCGCCATATTAGGGCTCATAGCCAGCCATCTGCATCTCAAGAAAAAACAATATATCAAAAAGAAGAAAAAGATAATATTGAGGATAGACAAAAGGAAAAATGGGTAACTTTTGGTGCCGTAGTCACCTCATTTATTATTATAGCTATTATTAGTATGTTTGGAATAAAAATGTTAAAGGAATATACAAAACCGACTCATGTAGAAGTGATTGATATTCTGGGCAGAACCATTGAAGAAGCAGAGCAGCTCCTAACGGATCAGGGATTAGTGTTGAAAAAAATAGGAGAGAAATATAATGAAACCGTACCAGAAGGAAAAATTATTTCTCAATATCCAGAAAAAAGTATTGTTGTAGCGATTGGATCTTTTGTTGAAGTTGAGGTTAGCAAAGGGGAAGAATTATTTGAAGTTCCCTCTGTTCTTGATATCGAATATACAGAAGCAGAAAAAAAGATTGAGATAGCTAATTTAATTCCAGAAGTTGAACCAGTTTACAATGAATCTGTACCTCTCGGTATTATTTTTGATCAACGGCCAGCGGCAGGAACTAAACTACACAGAAATGAAAAAGTCATTATTTTCGCTAGTTTAGGTAAAGAAGAAACTATGGTTATCGTACCCGATGTTAGAAATTTGCCTGAAGGAGAGGCAAAAAAAAGGTTAGAAAGAGAAAAACTACAAGTGGGCACAATTACACCTGTGGAGAGCGCTCAAGTGGAAAAAGGCTATGTTATTAGCCAAACAGTTCCTCATGGGCAAGAGGTGAGGGAAGGATACATTGTAGATTTAGTTATTAGTACAGGAAAAAAAGAAGAGAAACCAAAAACTTTCTCTATTACAATTCCAGATATTTTTAGTGAGGAACAAGCAGAAGGAACCATTGTAGTTATTATGGAAACTTCATCTGCTAGAACAAAAATATATGAGGAAGTTCATAATAAAGAAGATATGCCATTAACCATTCCTATACAAGGGACGGGAAGAGCTCGAATACAAATATATTTAGACTCAGCTTTAAAATCTGAAGGAGAGATTGTATTTGATGAGGTGAGTGAATGATATTGAACGGAACCATTATCAAAGGAATTGGTGGGTTTTATTATGTAGCGGTGAAGAAAGATATTTATGAATGCAAGGCTCGAGGAAAATTTAGAATAGATGATATTATGCCGGTGGTTGGAGATCGGGTTGCTATAGAGGTTTTGCCAGACGAAGACTATATAGGAAGCATTGTTAAAATTTATCCACGAGAAAACTTGTTGATTAGGCCTACAGTTTCTAATGTAGATCAAGCCATTATTGTTTTTTCTATTCAACAGCCAGACCCCAATTTCTATCTTTTGGATCGTTTTTTATTGCTTGTAGAAGAACAAAACTTACCTGTTTATATTTGTTTTAATAAAATTGATTTGCAAGATGAAAATATGTATATAGAATTGCGGCAACACTATGAAGAAATAGGTTATAAAGTTATTTTAACTAGTACATTGATGGAGGAAGGATTAGCCACATTAGAGCAAGTAATGGTAGGAAAAACAACTGTTTTGGCAGGTCCTTCAGGGGTTGGAAAATCAAGTTTAATCAATCAATTAGAACCAAAGCTCAACTTAAAAACAGGAGAAATTAGTGCTAAGTTAAGACGTGGAAAACATACTACACGGCATGTTGAGCTACTCCCCTTAAAAATAGGAGGGTATGTGGTTGATACACCAGGCTTTACATCTTTACATTTAGATCATTTACAGCAAGAAGATATTGGTTATTACTTTAAAGAATTTAGGCCTTATCTTCCTTTCTGTAAATTTAATCATTGCTCGCATATCCATGAGCCTTCTTGCGGAGTTAAGGCTGCACTTGAGCAAAACAAAATTTCAGTTCAACGATACAATAATTATCAGATGATCTTCCAAGAGATCCAACAACAAAAGAGGTGGTAAATATGATTAAATTAGCTCCTTCGATTCTCGCGGCAGATTTTGCCCGTTTAAAAGAAGAGATTGAGGTTGTAGAAAAAGTAGGATGTGATTATATTCATATAGATGTAATGGATGGACACTTTGTTCCTAATTTGACGCTGGGGCCACCGGTCCTTCAGAGCATTTCAAAATATGCAACAAAACCTTTGGATGTTCATTTAATGATGACAGAACCAGAGAAATATATTGAACTTTTTGCTAAAGCTGGTGCAGATATATTGACAGTACATATTGAGACTTGTCCTCATTTGCATCGTACCATCCAGCAAATTAGAAATGCAAATGTGAAAGCTGCTGTTGCTCTAAATCCTGCAACACCTCTTCATACATTAGAATGTATTATAGAGGAATTAGATATGGTGTTAATTATGAGTGTAAATCCTGGGTTTGGGGGACAAAAATTTATTCCTTCTTCTCTTGTAAAGATTCAACAATTAAGACAAGAGATAGAAAGAAGAGGATTAAAAACAATGATCCAAGTTGATGGAGGAATTGATTTAGGGAATGTAGAATCAGTTATTCAGGCAGGAGCCAATGTTATCGTGGCAGGATCTGCTATTTATAATCATGATCCAGTGACATCTGTTCAACAGTTCAAACAAATTTTTAAAAATGAGGCCAGAAAATAAATGAAAAATTTAATCATTGTTAATGGTACAATTAACAACTATGAATTTTACCTGCCTTGGGTAAAAGGTTATGATCAAATTATTTGTGCAGATGGTGGTGTAACCCATGCAAGAAAACTTGGGCTTACACCTACGCAAATTGTTGGAGATTTGGATTCAGCATCCTCAGAAGATATTATTTTTTTTCAAGAACAAGGGATCCCTATACAAAAATTTTCTAAGAGAAAAGATAAAACAGATACCCATCTGGCTCTAGAGTATGCTTTTGAAACAGATCCTACATCGATTACCATTATTGGAGGTTTGGGAACCCGATTTGATCATAGTCTGGCCAATATACATCTTCTAGCACTTTCGTTAGAAAAAAAAATACCCGCTGTGATTATCAATGAATATAATTATATTTGTATGGTAAATGACACCATTGAATTATTAAGTGAGAACGGATCTATTGTTTCTTTGCTTTCTTTTACCCCTAAAGTAACAGGCGTATCTACTCAAGGATTATCCTACCCCTTACAAGATGCTATTTTATTTTCGGCTAGTTCTCATGGCATTAGTAATGAAATCATTCAAACCAGTGCTAAGGTTTCTATTCAAGAAGGGATATTATTAATCATTCAAGCTCGTGAATAGTCACATCTTAGACAGGAAACGAATATAGTACACTAGATGTGAAAACAAAGGGGGAAAGGGTGAATGTCACGGAAATGTAGAAAAAGTGGAAAAAGAAAAGCTTTAGGACTGACCCTTTTTTCAATAGGCATGGGCATGCTCATTACATTAATACTTCCTGGGTGGGGATGGCTATTTACATCGGCTTGTGTACTAGTGGTAGTGGGTGTTGTATTGATTAAGGGGTAGGGGGTGAATAAGATTGACATTTAAAGTCATTAAAATGCCAAGACCTATTCGTGGGATTTTTCGAAAGCTGCTAGGCATTCGCTGAATCACTTAGCTCTGACATTAAAGAAGATCTATTTCATGAATTTAAGAAATAATTTTAGAGTGTACAAATGAAAAAACTAACTTTTTCAAGTGAACTAGGAAACCTGGGGCTCTCAAACAAGACGAACTTTCTTAGTTCATCTAAATAAAAAACAAAGTTCCTAGGAACTTTGTTTTTTATTTAGATTGCACGAGTTACTTTATTAGATTTTAAACATTGAGTGCACACATTGATTCGCTTTGGTGAACCATTGACAATTGCTTTTACTTTCTTGATATTAGGTTTCCATTGTTTATTAGATCTTCTATGAGAATGGCTTAGTTTAATACCAAACTGTACGCCTTTGTCGCAAATAGTACATTTAGCCATGGCTTGCACCTCCTTTAGAAAAGCTTTTGCCTTCGTACATATCGTAAGTATTTTAACAGAATTGGACCTAGATTGCAAGAGGTAGAAAAAATATTATTCATTCCTTTAGGAATTAATTTTAC
>JAAZLH010000020.1 GCA_012799415.1 Candidatus Epulonipiscium sp.
GTTTGGAGTACCCAATTCCCAACAAAAATGGAGTGGGGTTTTTGTAAAATTGTAGAAGATCCTGAAAACAGTTATAAAGAATATATTAGCCAAGCACCAGTACTATTCGTCGGAGCCAAAGGAGCCGAGGCATCAGAAAAAACCTTGGAAGTACTAAAAGCATTTAACTCAGACAAGGCAATTGGAGATCTTTATGCTGGTTCTCATGCGATTCCTTATACAGATAAAATTACACAAGCAGTAACTGAAAAACCAAGTGTGAAGAACTGGGAAGAGGTAGCAGATATTTCTAATGCTTTAGCCTATCCAGCGGTACCAACTGGACAGATCAAAATTGAGGGTGAGGACTTAAGAGGCGTAGTACTACAAATCCTATCTGGTGTAGTATCTGCTGAAAAAGGATTTACCGAGTTAGATGAAAAAATGAATGCATCTCTTAAGAAGATGGTAGAGCAAGGATTTGAGATTGAGCCTTATATCCATCCAGACTTGGATACTAGTGTAAAGTAAAATCATTTTAGAAATGGATTTATGATAAAGCAGAAGTGATTTGAATGGTATAAATTTGTGACTACAATGACTAGATCCAATATACCCAGATCCTTCTGCTTTTATTTAGAAAAATTTTACTTCAAAATGATGACACATTGGCTTAGATAAAATCTAACTACAATATAAGGAGTACGTGGTAAAGATGAAAAGAGTAAAAAATAATAAAAGAAGAGCTCTGAAACAAGATGATATACAAGCATATCTAATGATGCTACCAATGCTAATTGGATTTATTTTATTTACTGTTTATCCCATTATGTATGTACTAAGATGGTCTTGGTTTGACTATGATGGTTTTACTGAAAGTACTTTTATTGGATTAGAAAACTTTATCCGATTATTTACAAGAGATAATCGTTACTGGATGTCAGTTCTAAATACAATTATTATTGCAGGGGTAACAGCAGCAATAGAAATTCCTTTAGCACTTATTCTTGCTGTTATGATTAATAGTAAAACAAAAATAAATTCAGCCTTTCGAACCATCTTTTTTATGCCTAGTATTGTTAGTATTGCCATCGTAGGATTAATTTTCTCGATCTTATTTGATGGGTATAATGGAATTATAAATAATGGATTGCTTAGCTTAAATATCATCAATCAAAGCATTAGTTGGTTTTCTAGTAAATGGCTGGCAATGTCTGTAATTATGATTGCTTCTATATGGAGTCACTTAGGGGTTAATATCGTATTTTTCTTAATGGGATTACAAAGTGTTCCGGCTGAATTATATGAATGTGCAGAGATTGATGGGGCAACAGGTTTTCATAAGTTTATTTATGTTACAGTGCCCATGCTTGCACCTATTATGCAAACCGTTATTATGCTAGCCATTGTCAATGGAATGAAGATGACGGATATGGTATTGGTTTTAACCAATGGACAACCTGCAGGACAAACAGAAGTAGTGATGACCTATATCTTTAAATATTTCTTTAATTATGGGGATGTAGCGACTAGCCAGCTTCAATATGGTTATGCATCTGCATTAGCAACAGTGACTGCAATTATTATCGGCTTGATTACCCTGGTATACCTAAAGGCTTCAGATAAAATGAGTAAAACATACTAAAGGAAGAGATAAAATGAAAATAAAAAATAATCTATTCAATATCTTAAAAATAACTTTTTTGGTTTTTATGGCTTTGGTCATGATCTTTCCCATTGTTTTTATCTTTTTTGCATCCTTTAAATCCAATGCGGAAATTCTTACAGGAAATTTGATTTTTCCTCAAAAGTGGATCGTAGATAACTATAAACAAGCTTGGGGTATGGCTAACTTTAAGTTATATACTTGGAATAGTATCTTTTATGCGTTTTTTGCCGTTATTGGTAATATCATTGTTTCTACTGTATTAGCCTATGTCTTAGAGAGAGGAACATTTCGAGGGAAACATTTTTTATATGGGATGTTTCTATCTACCATGTTTATCTCTTTAGGAACTTCTAGTTTATTGCCTCAGTATCAACTTGCAAAAATGATGAACACTCATCGTTCCTTATGGGGAGTCATTATGATTCGGGTTCTCTCTATCAATGTTCCCAATGTGTTTATTGCAAAGGGATATATTAGCACTATTTCAACAGAAATAGATGAAGCCGCCAAAATTGATGGATGTAGTTTCTTTAGAATTTACTGGAACATTATTTTTCCATTATTAAAACCTTTAATTGCTACTGTTGGTTTACTTTCATTTAGAGCGGCATGGAATGATTATATGTTACCAATGATTTTCACCCTAAGTAATCCAGATAAGTCTCCTTTAGTTGTTGGAGTCGTTAATTTGAAAAATACAGGAGAAGCAGCATCTTCATGGAATCTAATGCTTGCAGGTACCATGATTGCTGTTATACCCATGCTCATTGTGTACCTTTTCTTAAATAAATACTTCATTTCAGGATTAACTAGTGGAGCCGTAAAAGGATAAGAAAGGCTAGGTGATTGAATGATTCAGTTTACTCCAGAAGAAGTTAGCTTATATAGGCAACGAATAGAACAGAACAATTCCGTATTAATTTATTTATTAGATAGAAATCACTCTATTTTAGAACAGGACTTGATTATTCCAACAGAAGGGATTGCTACCTGGGGACATTATTATTACTGCCCTCAGCATTCTGTTAAGTTAGAGTTCAACCTTCAACGTCCCAATCATCATATTTGTCCCGTTGATGGAGCGGTTTTCACAGGAGAGCCTTATGATGGGGCTTGGTGGAGATTGGTCAACGGGATGAATGCACAGGCTTGTTATGAGTTAAGCCTTATCTGGTTGTTGACGGAAGAAGAATTGTATTTAAATAAAGTAAAAGCTATTATACTAACTTATGCCAAGTATTATATGGGTTATGAAGAACATGGAAATATCCCTCATAACGGTCCGGGGAAGGCCAATGCACAAACCCTTTGTGAAGCTACATGGATTAGTGATATTGCCAAGGGATATGACATCATCAAAAGTACATTCAGTGTAGAAGAACAAGAGTTTATTGAAAACAATTTATTGATCCCTTGTGCAGAGTTTTTATGCAAACATCGTACAGATCAATTGCATAACCATGAAATCATTATCAGTGGGGCCATTGGTATACTAGGTATTTTGTTAGAGCGGGAAGATTTAATTAAATTTGCCCTACATCAAAAATATGGATTGTACTATCAATTAGAACATGGTGTTTTAGAAGATTATTTTTGGTTTGAGGGTTCACCAGCCTATCATTATTATGCATTAGAAGCCTTTTTTAGGTTTGA
>JAAZLH010000168.1 GCA_012799415.1 Candidatus Epulonipiscium sp.
AATATGAATATGTACTCTTTGCCCGGGGAAGGGACAAAGATCAATGGAGTCTATTATCATGTATTAGATGAAGCAGAATATAAAAAAATTATGAAGGAATTTATGAAAGAGGAATAGATTTGAAATGGGATGTAAGAATTCTATTCTTGAAGAAGATTTAAAAACTAAGCCACCAAGGATTATAAAATACTTGATGGCTTATTTTTTAAATCTATTATTTTTCAATAATCACATCTGAGCGGACCAATTTTACTCCATTTTCAATAATATCGCCTACAGGGCAGGTTTTTTCAATAAAGTCTACAAATTTTAAAATTTCATCTTCAGGAGAACTGCTCTTTACATGCATATTAAATCTAATTTCAGAAAAGCCTGGGCGAACGTCAGAAAGTCCTAAGAAGCCATCAGGATCTAAATCCCCTTCTAGTTCTACCCTAAAGTCTTCTAGATCAATACCTTGTTGTTCTGCAAAGGCAAATGCTACAATGGTTTGGCAAGCACCCAAGGCGCATAAAACAGCTTCTACAGGATTCATTCCTTTATTTGTACCACCTAATTCTTCGGGCTCGTCCAATAAAATTTTAAAACCTCTAGCTTCTGTTTCAACTTGTAGCCCTTCAGGTAACTTTTTTGCGGTTGCTTTGAATACCTCTACCATATTACAACACTCCTTTTTATATTGGTTCTATGTTACTACTAACAATATAACAGTTAATTGTGAATTTTTCAACGGATGGATAAAAATTTTCTATATTTCTTTTTCTAGTAACCATTGTTGTATGTCTTGGATGATCTTTTCTTCTTCGTTATTTTTAGTAGAAAGGGATGATAGTGCCTCAATGATTTTTATTGTAGAAAAGGGAACCCCTACGAGTATTTTTTTAATATTTTCTAAAATATCAGTGAAAATCGCATCAGAATAAATGGTTACATCTTGTATTTTGCTGTCTTTCAGTAGAAATAAAAATGTAATGGTTCCAAAATCAAATCGCTTTTCAAATTCAATATTAAATTTGGGGGTTTCGCCAAATCTCCATTCCCAAGAAGTGTACTTTTGGATATAATCTTCTAAGTTTTCTTTTTGAGGGAGCTTCATTTTTTCTATAGGGCCGCCATAGATGGTTTCAAAGCTTTTTTCTAATGCTTGGTTAACATTTTCTATGGTTAATTCAGGATTTAATTCTACTAGATTGATCACTCTTGAACGCACAGAATCAATCCCTTTGGATTCTAACTTTTCTCTGGATACTTGTAGGTATTTTGTTAAGGGGTTCATATCAGTATTAACCAAAATCGTTCCATGATGATAAGAGCCTTGATTACTGAAATAAAAAGCATTTCCTGAAAACTTTCTTCCTTCTACTGTAATGTCATTCTTTCCAGTAAAGGTGGCTTCTATACCTAAATTTTGAACAGCATCAATAATGACTTGCAATTGTTTTTCAAGATTATAAAGCTTATCTCTCATAATAAAAGTAAAGTTCAAATTTCCGAGATCATGATAGACAGCCCCACCGCCAGATAATCGTCTAGCAAGAGAAACACCATCTCTCTCGACCTGAGAAACACGACATTCTTTCCAAGGGTTTTGATTTTTACCAATCACAATGGTATTTTGATTTTGCCATAAATATAAAATGACTTCTTCTTCTTGTACATGATGTAACAAATATTCTTCCAAGGCCAAATTTTCATAGGGGTTATAACTATTTGATTTGATTAGTTTTGATTTAATTTGCAAAATGCAGTGCACCACCTTCTACAGATAAGGCTCCTTCATGGATGGCTTCAGCAGTCGTTGGGTGGGCATGGATCGTATTTACAATATCTTCTGCTTTTAATCCGTTTTTAATAGCTAAAGTAATTTCGGCAATGAGGTCAGAGGCATGAGGACCAATGATGGTACATCCAATGATTTTATCTGTTTCCTTTTCTTTTATTATTTTTACAAATCCTCTGGTTTCCCCGTAGGTCATTGCTTTTCCGTTGGCTGCAAAAGGAAATTTCCCCATGATGATCTCTATATTTTTTTCTTTGGCATCTTTTTCACTAATGCCTACAGTAGCAATTTCTGGACTTGTAAAGATGGCACTAGGTACAGCAGAATAATCCATTTCCACATCTTGCCCTAGAATATTTTTAACTGCAACAATTCCTTGGTGAGAAGCAACATGAGCTAATTGCATAATGTTGGTTACATCACCAATGGCATAAATATGAGGAATATTTGTTTGCATTCGCTGGTTAACTTGAATTCCTTTATTTTCAGGATTGATGTGTATATTCATTTCTTCAAGTCCAATATTTTCATACGCAGGGTTTCTTCCTACACAGACAAGAACCTTATCACTGGAGAGATACTTATCTCTTTCTTTCTGCTTGAACTTGATAATACAATTATTATCTTCCCCTTTTATGATTTCTTCTACTTTAGAAGAAGTATATAATTTAATGCCTTTGATTTTGGCTGCACGAGTAATTTCTCTAATGACATCTTGATCTAGCATACATAGAACATGGTCCATATATTCGATGACGGATACATCTACCCCCATATTTGCATAAATAAAGGCAAATTCCATACCGATAATGCCACCACCTACAATGACTATTTTATCTGGAAGCTCTTTTAGATTTAGGGCTTCATCACTACATAGTACATTTTTTAAATCCATTCCAGGGAAGGGAGGAGTACAGACTTTAGAACCCGTAGCGATAATAATATTTTTAGCTCTTACTAAGGTTTTTTCATCAATTTGGATTGTATTTGGATCTATGAGTTTTCCGTTTCCAGTTTTAAGTGTGATTTTTTGCTTGTTTAATAGATGTTCAATCCCTTGTACTAGATTTTCTACGATGGAGTCTTTTCTTTTAATGACTTTTTCCATATCAATGGCATGATTCTCTAAGGTAATTCCGTATTGTTCAGCATTTTTTATATCTTCATATACTTGAGCGGAGCGTACTAAGGCTTTGGTTGGGATACAACCGCGGTTTAGGCAAGTCCCACCTACTTTATCCTTTTCAATTAGAATAACCTTTGCTCCGAGTTTCGCCCCTTGTATAGCAGCTACATAGCCACCAGGGCCACCACCTAAAATGGCAATATCAGCTTCCATGATCTCCATATTATTAGGAGAATTATTTTTTGATGTTAGTGGGTCATCGGGTTCAAAATTTGATGCTATACCTTTTTCTGTTTTTGTTATTTTAGAAAGAACTTGTCCGATAACAACCATATCTCCTTCTTCTACTTCAATATTTGTGATAACTCCTTCTGTAGGTGACTTTATAGGAGTATTACCTTTCTTTCCCTCTACCTCCATAATTAAATCCCCGGCTCCCAGCTTATGGCCTATTTGTGCATGGATTTTTCCTACTTTTCCTTCTTTAGATCCGGGAGACAGCCTTTCTAATTTAATTTCTATATCCATAATAATTCCTCCTTTGTCATTTTATATATTGAGTCATTTTTCATCTTTTTATTAGTATAACAATAATTCTGTAAAATCAAAAGAGTCTTTACGAGATTTAGTTCCTTTATTTATTAGAAAGCATATCATAGTAATGAATAAAATATGATTTGCATTAGTCAATGCAGAGCAAAAAGATGGAAGGAAGTAAATAGATGGATCCGAGAGAATATTTTATTAGACAGTCTTTAGAGCTGAATCTATTTTTTGCTAGAATTATGAAGGAGCATTTAATATTTTTGGAAGCGGGTTTTACACCTAGAGACGTTAATTTAGCTCGACAAGCAGATATGCTAAAAGATCAATTTACTCAATTATTAACGGAAGCAGTCAGGTTGTCTAGGGGCGTTGTGCGGCAAGAAGTACTTATATCTGGTGAGATCGTGACACCCTATACCCTACAAGCAGAACGAGTTACACAATTTTATACAGGGATATTTATAGATCCCGCTGTTACACAAGCAGAAATGATGCTGCAAAGATATCCTTATATGCAAAGACTTCCTATGATTGATCAACAGGTTTTTATGCTAAATCATAAGGCTATAGGTTTAGTTGCTGCTATTATACAATTTAAAGAATATGTATTGAAGAATGTACTTGGTTGTAGATTATTTACGGTCAATTATCCATTACTAATTGATCATATTTTAAGAGAAGCTAGATTATATCATACCATGCTTAATCAGCTCCAAAGTTATAATGGATTCAATATAGAAGGGGATCTATTGGAACAGGAATTATTCTGGAATCGGATTATGGCTGAGCATTCAAAGTTTATTAGAGGTTTACTAGATCCAACGGAAGAAAAATTAATGGAAACAGCTAATGATTTTGCTAAAGAATTTGACGAATTGATAGAAGAGGCTCAGGAGGCAGTTAAGGATAGACGCAGGCTGCCTAAGGTGACAGAAGAGAGTCGAGAAGCCACCGAATCTATACGAGATTTTAAAGCTCAAGGAACAGAGGGATTGTTGCAATGTAAGATCAAATCTATTATATTGCCTTTATTGGGAGATCATACTTTAAGGGAAGCGAACCATTATTTAAGAATTTTAAAGACAGCTAGATAGAAAGGATTATAGTAATAATGAGGGGGGCATGACTAGATGTCATCATCTTCCTCTTTATAGATTAGGAAAGTTTGTCTTGTATATAAGAGAGCAAACTTTCCTAGTTTCGTTGAATCAATATATTTGGTATACTTTGTTTTTAAAAATAGTTATGGATTTTCTTAAGCCATAGTTGCAAGCATTTCTTTTGTTACCTCGCAGTCCATGTCCTCACCTTTAATAAACTTTTCTATTTCATCCCCTGTATGCATACCAATTCGTCTCTTTCCATTGTTGGTCAAGCCAGCGAGGTGAGGTGTAAAGATCACATTGGGTAGATTTCTTAATGGGTTATCTAATGCAGGGGGTTCAGGATTAGTTACATCAAGACAAGCATATTTTAAGTTACCCGCAGCCATATGTTCGTATAGGGCTTTTTCATCAATTAAAGAACCACGAGCTGTATTGATTAAAATAGCATCCTTTTTCATCAGCTGTAAAGTTTCTCCATTAAACATGTTGTCTGTCTCTGGAATTGATGGAGCATGGATGGATACAATATCGCTGATCTGTAGTAGGGTTTCTAAGTCTACTTTTTTAACACCTAAAGCTTGGGCTTTCTCATCACTTAGATAGGGATCATAAAGAATTATATCCACATCAAAGTTATGCATGAGCTTGATATAATGTTTACCAGCCCAACCGGCACCAATTACGCCTACAGTTAGGTCATACAATTCTTTAATATCGTCATATCCCTCATGCCATCCACCTTTGGCGATGTTTTTTGAAAGGTTATAGAAGTTCTTAGAAGCAGAGATGGATAAACCAAGGGCAGTTTCAGCAACTCCTTGTCCTAGGGGTTTTGGAGAGCCAGTTACCCGGATACCTCTATTCCACAGCTCATCAGTTACAATAGGCTTAACGCTGCCGGCTGCATGAACTACAAGTTTTAGATTAGGTGCCTCATCTAGTATTTCTTTCGTTAACAAAGTACTACCCCAAGAGGTTACTGCAATATCAGCATCTTTAATAATTTTTTTTACTTGCTCCTTATCGGTAGAAGTGGTGTCGTTAATAGAAACATCTCCTATGGCAAAAAGTCGATCCATTGCTTTGGTAGAAAACAATTGTTCTTTCATAGTACTGCTTAAAATCATAGATATTTTCATTTCTCTCATCCTTTCTGAAGTCTGTAATGTATTATAGGATACAAAATCCTATTTTCTATGTTATAATAATTAAACAACATCATCGTAAAAAGGTACTTAAAACTTGAAATGTTTAGGGTTAGCAGGAGGTATAGTCATGCATATTACAAATGTCTATTGGGTAGCAAAATATACACAGCTATGGGAAAATGACATACATTCTCATAATTATTTTCAAATTTTATTTATGATTGGTGGTAAAGGCAATGTAAATATTGATGGTGAAACCTTTGAAATTAAAAAGGGCACTGTGTTTATTATTCCTCCAACAACTAATCATGCAATTATATGTGAGGGAACAGATTCAAAACATTTCCCCAAAATTTTAGATATTAAGTTTGATATTAATAATGAGGATATTAAGAGTGATTTACTTAAGCTTCCCTATAATAATGAGATTGATAACTTTGATTACTTTCAGTTAAAACTTGAGAACCTGATTAAAGAGTTACAAAGGCAAGACAAGTATTGTACTGAGGTTGTCAATATGTCTTTTTCCGTTACCCTCATTAAATTGATGCGTAGCTGTAAGGGTGAAAAAATCAATGCACAAATTACCTATGATCAGCTAGAGGGTCTAGATATTCAGCTAAAGGGAGTAGATGCCACTGAACTTCTAGATTTCATTCATCAAAATTTTGATAAAATCATATCTTTAAATGATTTAGTTAAGTTAGGAAATACAAATAAAACCACGTTGACTCATATATTTAAAGAACTTTATGGAACAACACCCATTCGATATATTAATGATTTACGAATGAGAAAAGCAAAGGATTTATTAGTAAATAGTAATATAAGTATAAGTGAAATATCAGAACTTGTAGGATTACAAAGCATTCATTATTTTAGTCGTAAATTTAAAGAGATGGAAGGATGCTCTCCATTACAGTATCGAATGAATCATCAAGGAAGTCGTTTTATAACCGTTGATTATGCAACTAAATTTTCACATGATAAAAGCTAGTTCATAGTTCTACGGGCAATCCTATTTCAGCAGATTTGTAAATGGCTAAGATAATATCAATGGCCTTTTTACCTTCGTATTGATCTACAAAAGGTTTGGTATCATTTTGAATGGCATTGACCATATCTGTTAGCTGATGAATATGTCCATCTATAGAAAAGGCAGTAGGATCATTTGATGCTTGATAGGCACTTTGATTTAGAACAATATCTTCAGGGGAATCCTCTCCTTCTATATCCCATTTAGATATACTGTCTTCAATGAGTACCACACTACCCCGTTGGCCATTGATCTCTAGTCGCCTAGAGTAACCAGGATAAATAGAGGTTGTAGCCTGAATAACGCCTAAAGCACCAGAACTATATTCTACGATTGCTGCTAAAGTATCTTCTACTTCAATGTTATGCACCAATGTTTTACTTTTAGCAAATACGGATTTTACAGGTCCCATGATATACTGAAGTAAATCAATTCCATGAATGCCTTGATTCATTAATGCCCCGCCGCCATCCATGGCCTTTGTACCCCGCCAACTACTGGTAGAAAAGTACTCCTTTGATCGGTGGTATTTCATATAAATGTCACCGCAGAGAATTTGGCCAAGTTTACCTGATTGGACTAATTCTTTTGTTTTTTGTATTGCAGGAGTAAATCTCAATTGGGATATAGAACAGAGTTTTACATTATTTTCTTTGCAAGCTTTCATTATTTCATGAATTTGTTCTGTAGTAATAGCCATTGGTTTCTCAACTACTATGTGCTTGCCTGCATTAGCAACTGCTACAGCAAGGGGGCCATGTAACCCACTAGGAGTACAGATGTTAATAACATCAATATCTTTATCAGATAAGAGATCTTCTATAGAATCATAGATATTTAGACCATAAACAGATGCAAATTTTTGAGCATCTGTTTTATTAATGTCATAAACTCCTAAAACGCATGCATCAGCAATGGTATTGAGAGCATCTACATGCCACTTGGCAATCATGCCGCAACCGATAATGCCAAAGTTTATTTTTTTATTCAGCATAACGAAATGATCACCCCTTTTCAATTTTAAAAAAGTTGTTATAAAAAGAGCTATTTTCGAATATTCCACCACCACTAGTATAAAAATCATTATCTAAATGATAGACCCCATCCTGTATGCGGGTAAACTTGCTGCTTGAATAGGGATGACAGGACTCCATAGCTTCCCAATGTTGATAATTTTGATGCCCATTAGTTTCAATAACACCAATTTTCATTTGTGGTAAAGGTTGAAGGCGAGCAGCAAAATTCTTGTTCCATTCTAGCATTAAAGGGTTCACGGTTAAGTCGGCGCAGAAGCAAGGAATATTCTTTTGATGTGCTATTTTTAGTATTCGGAAGCTCATGCTTAAGGTTTTTGCAATAGGCTTAAGGGCAATGGCTTGATAACCCATTTGAATTCTTTTGGCTACATCTTTTTCACAATGGGCACTTTCATCTGCTGTTACACGTACAGGAAGATCATGAACATCAACTTCATTTAATTCGTCAAAAGGTTCTTCTAATAAGACAATTCGTTCTAAAGCACCAATTTGATCTGCATAATCTAGCAACTCAAGTAGTAGATCTTTGTTTGGATATCTTCCGTTAGCATCAAGATAATAAGGGATATTTCCATTTTCTGTATAAGGAGTAGAAGTATTTTTAGCAATATTATGGATTAAGCAAATTCTTTGTTTATCCCATTCCACCATTTTTCTATAATCGTTATCTCCATCTGGATCAGATCCGATTTTTATTTTCAAGAAAAAATCATGCTGATCCATCATGTTTTTAATATCTTTTTCATTGAAGTTATAAGTAATAAGTGGGATTCGAGATATTTTTTCATTTTTAAAATTCATAGCTAGTTTGCAATCATCAGGAATGATATCATCGAAAGTAGTGAAGTCGTTTTCTTTTGCATATAGGATCCAAGCGGCAAAATCTAAGGGGACTAAAGAATTTAATGCAAAAGTAGTACGCATATTTGGATTACCACTAATAATTTTTCCATAGTCCAGCACTTTTGGTAATAAATAATCCAGTAGATCTTCTGGTGTATGAAAAGAATAACCAGTTGCTAGTTTGACTGCATAGTTTGTCATAGCAAACATAATGGCGTTTCCACCACTTGGACAGTTTTGTGCAAAAATTGAGGAATCGGACCATAAAATACTTTGAACCCCAAGTCCTACGGCACTGTTATTTTGAGTTTGAAGGCGGACAGCAATCTGCCATAATTCATCAACATATTTTCCTTTAAATCCAAAGGGCCCCAAAAGTGGCTCTCTAATAAATTCTGCTTCCGCCTTTTTGATTGTAATCACTTGGACTATCCCTCCTTAGGTAGAACACATAGGTAGCTTAAGTTTTTAATATCTTGTGTGTTCTTCTAGATTAAATAGTGATTGATAAAAATTATTTGGCAAGATAAATTTTGCTTGCAGCAGCACCATAATTTAGCTCGAACTCACTTCCGTCAAATCCAGGATCTTCTAAAGGAAGTTCACAGATCAATACAGGTATACCTGATTTTTGTTTTGACAATCTACCTGCCAGCATAATCTTAATGGATTCTGTTAAGCTTTCTGCAGAAGCAAGTATATTTTTTTTGCCATCTAAAAAATCGCAAATTTGATCTAACATGGCTCCATAAGCAACACCAGCATTTATAACAGTCGTCGTAGTCTTTTTGGTTGTCATCACCGTCATGGTACTTGGCTGCCAGCAGTTGAGATAGGAATGGTACATAGCAGTTATACCATTTTCAAATTTGATAAAATAACTTTCACAAATGGCATCTTTTATATCTGTTTTTCCAATATAGGTTACAGATTCGGCTCTAGCATCATCTCCCACAATACCCATAATGGTTTCAACGGCATGAATAGCGTAGTTAAACTCATCTACACCAACAGTGGCGGTGACATGAACAATCTCACCTCGTTCTTCAATAGGCACAGATATAAAGGAAGTGACTTCATCAGCATATCGTAATGAGGAACTACCTAGAACAACTCCGCCCTTTTGGACCATTTCTTCAATTCTTTTGCAGTCTTTTAGGCTTCCTACAATGGGTTTATCGATAAATACAGGCTTACCTGCATCAATAAATGCTTGAGCATAATCCACATGCTTATCCCAGTTACAGCCTTGTACAAAACCAATGTCTACATTTTGAGCCATTTCAAATACAGAATCATATCTTTTTGTAATCTTATTAGACTCCATAAAACTTTCTACCTCATCATCACCCCGAAAGCCATCGTTATACACCGCCGCATACCTTGCACGGTTTCCTTGGTTTAGGTAAGTGGAAAAGGCTTTAGGGTGGGATGTGTCTAAATTTACTACACCAATCTTATACATTGTAACAGCTCCTATCATAATTGTATTATTTGAGTATAAACAATATATTTTTTATTGCTCATCTCTATTGTACTTTAAATTTTAGGAAAGTCTTTATAAATTAGGATATATAATTTGTACAAAAAATTTTATAGTTAAATTAAAGATCTAAATAAATCTCTAAGTATAATTAACTATAAATTGTGAGTTTTTTAACAATTGACAATGTATAAATCCTATTTATTATAATGTAAATACAATAATTAGGTTATATTCTACAATCAAAAATAAAAAGATAATCTAAACATATACCATATACTAACACCAAGAGGCTAATATTTGTTCTAAATTTAGTATATAAAGCTGCAATTGATGAAAAGGGTGTACAAAAAAACAAAGAAAACATACAATT
>JAAZLH010000169.1 GCA_012799415.1 Candidatus Epulonipiscium sp.
GCCATGGCTTGCACCTCCTTTAGAAAAGCTTTTGCCTTCGTACATATCGTAAGTATTTTAACAGAATTGGACCTAGATTGCAAGAGGTAGAAAAAATATTATTCATTCCTTTAGGAATTAATTTTACTTTATAGTTTTTAAAATAGTAAAAAAATGATATAATAAGAAATAGGATTAAAAAATTCTTTGACAAACAGAATTTTTATTGGACATTCTTATTAAATTATATTATATTTAGGATATAGGAGGGTTTGATATGACTGGAAAGCTGACAAATGATTTAGGGACCACATTGATAGAAAATGAAGTTATCGCACGTATTGCAGGCTTAGCTGCCATTGAATGTTATGGCGTAGTAGGAATGGCTGCTAAAAACATGACAGATGGCTTGGTTCAATTATTAAAAAGAGAAAGTTTAACTAAAGGAATCAAAGTATTGATTCTAGAAAACAAAGTTATGTTAGATTTTCATATCATTGTTGAATACGGTGTTAAGATTTCCGCTGTTGCAGATAATTTAATTAGCACTGTTAAATACAAGGTAGAAGAATTTATAGGATTAGAAGTAGAAAAAATCAACATCTTCGTCGAGGGCGTACGCGTTGATAAATAATAAGGAGGTAGCATCGTGAGTATGCAACATATAGACGGTGGTCTTTTAAAAAGGATGATGATTGCAGGGGCAAATTACTTAGAAAGTAAAAAACAAGAGGTAGATACGTTAAATGTATTTCCAGTGCCTGATGGAGATACAGGGACGAATATGTCTCTAACAGTTTTAGCAGCTGCAAAGGAAATACAAAAAATAAATTCTAACCGTGCTGATGAAGTTGCAAAAGCAGCAGCATCGGGTTCATTAAGAGGAGCACGTGGTAACTCTGGAGTTATTTTATCTCAATTATTTCGTGGGTTTTCTAAAGGATTAGTGGGGCATGAAGAGATAACTGCACAGGTATTAGCAAAAGCACTGAAAGCAGGTGCAGATACGGCTTATAAGGCGGTCATGAAACCCCAAGAAGGGACCATATTAACAGTTGCTAGAGAATGTGCTGAAAAAGCCATTGAAGTTGCAGAACAAACTCAAGACTTAGAAGAAGTTTGTAAACAAGCAGTAGATCATGCCTATTTGGCTTTACAAAAAACCCCTGATCTACTTCCGGTCTTGAAACAGGCAGGTGTTGTAGACGCAGGTGGTCAAGGCTTACTCTATATATTGCAAGGCGCATACAATGTTTTAATAGGAAAAGAAATAGAAATCAAGGAACCACTACAAGCAGAGATGCAAGAATCCTTATTTGATTACTATACAGAAATTGATCATGAAAATATCCAATTTGGTTATTGTACAGAATTTATTATCAATCGTGATACAGGCTTCTTTGAAGAAAGTGAATTAGAAGAATTAAAGAGTTATTTAAGTACTATTGGGGACTCAATTGTTGTTGTTGGGGATGAGGAAGTTATTAAAGTTCACGTACATACAGATCACCCAGGGCAAGCTTTTGAACAAGGTCTCACTTTAGGATTCTTAACTAACATGAAAGTAGATAATATGCGAGTACAACATAGTAATAAAGTACTTGAATCTAAAAAAACCACTCCCATTCCTCAGGAGAATAAACCATTAGGATTTATTACTGTTGCCATAGGTAATGGAATCAGTAAAATTTTTAAAGGATTGGGTGTAGATGTTATTATTGAAGGGGGACAAACAATGAACCCCAGTACTGAGGATATCTTAAATGCTATTGATAATACTTATGCTGAAACCATTATTATTCTGCCCAATAATAAAAATATCGTTTTAGCTGCAGAGCAAGCAGCCAAACTATGCAAAGATAAAAGAATTATTGTTCTACCTACTCGTACTCTTCCACAAGGGATTTCTGCTATGCTAGGATTTGAGCCAGGTCGTGGAGTAGAAGAAAATGTAGACATTATGAAAGAAAATGTAGAGGCTGTAAAAACAGGGCAAATCACTTATGCTGTTCGTGATACAATGATTGATGAAAAAGTGATTCAAGAAGGGGATATTTTAGGCATTGCTGACGATGAAATTAAAGTCATTGCAAAAGATTTAAAAGCTGCTGCTGAGGAACTTATTGATGAGCTGATGGATGACGAGATGGAGATTGTAACTATTTACTATGGTCAAGATACAACAGAAAAAGATGCGAAGCAGCTAGGAAGCTATATTGAAGCCCAATATCCAGATTGTGAAGTTGAAATTCATAATGGTGGGCAACCTCTTTACTATTATATCTTTTCTGTTGAATAAAACGATGAAAGACGAAAATTTTTTCGTCTTTCATTTCTTTAGGAGGGATAAAATTGAATTTACAAGATCCTATTGATATCTTAAAAGGCGTGGGACAGCAAAGGTTGAAATTACTGCATCAAATTGGAATCTATACGATTGAAGATTTGCTAGGTTATTTCCCAAGGACTTACGAAGACTGGTCACGGATCACATCAATTGAAGACCTCTTGATAGGAGGAACATATACGGTACGGGCAAAGATCATTAGTGTACCGCAAACAGTAAAAAAAGGACGACTTACGATTACAACAGCTAGGGTTCAAGATGCAACAGGTACAATCTCTGTAGTATGGTATAATCAACCATATTTAAAGAACTATTTTTTAAGAGAGACGATATATATTTTTACTGGAAAAATTAAAAGTTATAACGGAGGCCTACAGTTGCTTTCACCCGACTATGAAAAGCTAGATGTATCGGATGAAAATGGTAATCTAGGTATATTACCTATATACGTTCTGCCTAAAAATCTGTCACAAAAAATTTTTAGACAGTGGATGAAAGAGTGTGTAGAACAAGTAGGGTCTCAAGTACAAGAGTTTATCCCTGATTGGATTAGGAAAAAATACCAACTAGCTGATTTTTCTTATGCTATTTTTCACATCCATTTCCCCAAGGATCGAGAACATTTTTTAACAGCTCGTAAAAGGCTTGTATTTGAAGAATTTTTTCTTTTACAAATTGGATTATTCCAAATTAAAAAGGGGATTGAGAAACAAAAAAAGGGAATTACCTTTCAACCTATAGAGGAAATGGAGTGTTTTGTGCAACAATTACCTTTTTCTTTAACCCAAGCGCAGCAAAGAGTGGTTAATGAAATACAGCAAGATATGTGTAGCTCCCACGCTATGAATCGACTTGTCCAAGGAGATGTGGGCTCTGGAAAAACTATTGTAGCTGCTATTGCTTTACTACATGCAGTGAAAAATGGCTATCAAGGAAGTATGATGGCTCCTACTGAGGTGTTAGCTTTTCAGCATTATGAAACGTTACAGCAATTATTGGAACCGTTAGGAATAAAAACGGCTTTACTAACTGGGTCATTGACAAAAAAGCAGAAAGATCAGATTGGTGAGCAAATCAGTAACCATGAAGTAGATGTTGTTGTTGGTACTCATGCGCTAATTCAAGAGTCAGTGTCTTTTCATAAGCTTGGACTTGTTATTACTGATGAACAGCATCGCTTTGGAGTACGCCAACGAATTTCTCTATCCCAGAAGGGAGAGTCACCAGATGTATTAGTTATGACAGCAACTCCCATTCCTAGGACATTAGCTCTTATTCTATATGGTGATTTAGATATTTCAATTATTGATGAGCTACCACCAGGTCGACAGAAAATTAAGACCTATGCAGTTACGACAAGTTATCGAAAACGACTATATCAGTTCATAGAAAAAGAGATTGAAAAAGGTAGACAAGTATATATGATTTGTCCTATGGTGGAAGAATCAGAAACAT
Source organism: Candidatus Epulonipiscium sp. (assembly GCA_012799415.1). Lineage (GTDB taxonomy): Bacteria > Bacillota > Clostridia > Lachnospirales > JAAYNZ01 > JAAZLH01. The sequence goes on from JAAZLH010000169.1 coordinate 3,782, forward strand.
TAGAACTGGAATCCGTATTAGAGTATACGGAAAATCTACAAAAGAAAATTTTTCCACATTATCGTATTGCGTACTTACACGGAAAAATGAAACCAAAAGAAAAAACAGATATTATGGAACTGTTTTCTAACGGCTATATTCAAATTTTAGTATCCACTACTGTTGTTGAAGTTGGAGTTAATGTACCAAATGCAACACTTATGGTCATTGAAAATGCAGAACGATTTGGTCTATCTCAATTACATCAATTACGAGGACGGGTGGGGCGTGGTACAGATCAATCTTATTGTATCTTAATTTCAGATGCTAAAAATAAAATTGCATTAGAACGAATGAAAGTAATGACGGATACGACAGATGGATTTAAAATTTCAGAAATGGATCTTAAATTAAGAGGGCCAGGAGATTTTTTTGGTACAAAACAACATGGCTTACCAGAACTAAAGATTGCAAATTTATATGAAGATATGCAAATATTAAAATATGCTCAAGAAGCAACTCAGGATTTATATAAAAAAGATCCTCATTTAGAACAAGAGAATCATTATTTCTTAAGACAAAAAGTAAATCAATTATTTAAAAATAATGATGAGGTGTTGGTTTTATAAAAAATAAAGTAGTACAGTATGACAATAATTTCTAGTCATAAAACTTTTTAATCTGTACATAATACTAAAGCAACACATATTTTTAAAGGAGGTCTTTTCAATGGCAAGTAATCGACGTAAAGCAGTTCCAGAAGCAAGAGCAGCATTAGATCAATTTAAGTATGAAGTAGCTAATGAAATTGGAGTTCCTTTAAAACAAGGATATAATGGAGATTTAACATCTGCTCAAAATGGTTCTGTGGGTGGATACATGGTCAAAAAAATGATTGAAGCGCAACAAAGACAAATGGCCAGCCAACATCCAATGCAATAAGTTTTATACAATAAAAATAGGGATGCTTTATTCCCTATTTTTATTGTATTTAGGTTTATTTCATATAATATGTAAAAAAATAATCAACAGGAATCATATAAACAATATAAAAAGAGAAAATCTTAATCCTTATCTATAAAATACACTGAGCTAAAGCTCAGTGTATTTTATAGGGAGAGGAGAAATGAAAAGAAGAGTATTATGGGGATTCAAATATAGTATAACCGGATATTTTTAAAAATATACCCTACTATTTTTAAGGCTTTGGATGGTTCGTAGATATTTATATGCTAGTAAACAAGGAAAAAGTCGAAGAAACTAGATAATATTGTTTTAAGCTAGAAACTTGAAAAAATATAGAAAAAAATAATAATACCTAGTACAAAATTCTGGGTTTATGATATACTTATAAAGAGGTGAAATCTAATGAGAGTCATAGCAGGAAGCGCAAAAGGACACCGTCTACAGGCACCTGTGGGTCTAGATACTCGGCCTACAGTAGATCGAATCAAAGAATCTTTATTTAATATTATCGGATTTGATATAGCTATGTGTAGGTTTTTAGACTTATTTAGTGGTTCTGGCGCTATTGGTATTGAAGCCTTGAGTAGAGGAGCAGTTTCTGCTGTTTTTATAGAGCAAAGCCCAGTTGCAACAAAGTCTATTTATGAAAATTTACAGCGTACAAAATTACAAGATCGGGCATTTTCATATCAAGAAGATGTTTTGAAAGTATTGCATAAATTAGAGGAAAGAGGCCAGCAATTTGATATTATATTTATGGATCCACCATATGATTACCTACTGTTTGAATCAGTATTAGTTGGTATTTTAGAACACAATTTGCTGGATCAGCAAGGATATATAATTGTTGAACATTCGACTACTTGTACATTAACAATACCTCCATCTTTGCATATTTGGAAACAAAAGATCTATAAAACAACAACAATGAGTTTTTTAACTTTACAGGAGGAAAATGTATGAAAATAGGTGTATACCCAGGAACTTTTGACCCAACAACAAATGGGCATTTAGATATTATTACTCGGTCTTCCCAAATGGTGGATGAGCTCATCGTTGGGGTTTTACATAATTCAAAGAAGCAACCTTTATTTTCTGTAGAAGAAAGAATCGAGATGTTAAGGACAACAACAGCTCATTTGCCAAATGTAAAAATCAAAGCATTTTCTGGTTTACTCATTGACTTTGTGAACCAAAACAATGCATTTTTAATTATTCGAGGTTTACGGGCTATTACAGATTTTGAATTTGAACTACAAATGGCTCAGACTAATTATAATTTAGATTCTAATATTGAAACAGTCTTTTTAGCTACAAATGTACAATATTCATTTTTAAGCTCTAGTGTTGTGAAAGAAGTAGCCCAATTTCAAGGTCATGTTGAAAATTTTGTTCCACCTATTGTTGCAGAAAAATTATGGGAAAAATTTAAAAAATAATAAAGGAGAGAGACTATGGATAATGTATTGGAATTATTAGATGCTCTAGAGGATGTTTTAGATGATTGCAGTACAATGCCCTTTACACACAAAGTGATGATTGATAAAGAAGAATTTATTGAAATTATCACAGATATTCGTTTGAAGCTACCTAATGAAATGAAACAATCAAAATGGGTCATGGAAGAACGTACACAAATTTTACTAAGTGCTCAAAAAGAAGCGGAAAATCACTTAAAAGAAGCAGAGGTAAAATTGAATCAATTAATCAATGAACATGAAGTTACAAAAAAAGCATATGAACAAGCAGAAGAAATTACAGAAATGGCTAAGCAACATGCGCGTGAAATGCGTTTAGGGGCTATGGAGTATGCAGATGAAGTTCTAGCTAATGTAGAAAGTTCTTTAGCGGGTTTATTAGAGCAAGTAAGTCAACAATTTTCATCTTTTGAACAATACATTCAGGAAAATATAAGTATGATTCATCAAAATCGTCAAGAATTACGAGGGAATAAAAAGTAAGAACAAAATAATCCTATCATGATTAAGAGAACGTAGGCAACTCCAAATCTAATAGTAGATTGTATAAGAGTGAAAGACCAATCAGATGAAGATTTCCATAAGATTGCGGTTGAATAAAAGGTAGGGCTAGGAATTTTGTTTTTTATTAGAGTAAATAAAAGAAGTGTGTAGAAAAAAGCTAAGATAGATTGAATTCCTTTACCTATTATATAAACAGACATCTTTAACTGACTCCCTTGTAGAACACTAGCTGTCTGTGCATGGATGGAAAAGCCACTCCATGCAATAGCACCGTTGATTAAAAGAAGCTTTTGTAAAACAGGTGCAGAAGTTTCATTGATCATTTGTATACCATTGGTTATTTCAATAAGAGGGAAAAAGCATATCTTTTGAAGGGTAGGATGTAATGGTAGCCAATGTTGGAAAGGTAAAAGAAACCATTGTACAATCGCAGTAACTTGCCATTGTGTCATAATTTCGATGATTACTGAAAACAAGATAATAAAACCACCGATTTGTAATAGAAGATCCATGGCATTTATGACAGACTTTTTTAGGACAGTTCCTAGTATTGGAGATGAAGAATAAATATTTTTTTTAGGTTTTCTAGTGTTTCTAATATAAGTAGATTTCTTCGACTCTACAGGTCCATAGAATCGAAAAAAAACTCCCATAGAAATGGCAGACAAATACTGGATTATTAATATATAGATACCAATTTGGGGCCACTGTAAAATGCCAACTGATACAGCACCTAAAATAAACAAGGGGCCAGCTTGATTTGATAAATTAAGCAACCGTTGCCCTTCTACAACAGTGAGTTCTTTCTTTTTAACTAAATCTGCTGTAATCATAGCTCCCATAGGATAACCTGAGGTTATTCCCATAATCCATGCAAATGCACCTATACCAGAAATTTTAAAAAGGGGTTTCATCAGTGGCTCAAATAAATATCCAATCCATTCAATTAGGCCATATTCAATTAATAAATAAGTACCTACAGCAAAAGGGAAAAGAGAAGGTAGAACTAGATTAAACCAAAGCAAGAGTCCTTTTTGTGCTGCACTAACCACAAATTTTGAATAGAGTAAAAGGCTCATTACAAACATAATAATTAGTATTTTAACAAGTAATTGTTGAGTGTCTTTTTTTTTAACAATCATACATCATCTTCCTTAATATTCTTTCTATAAGTATATTGAAGAATAAAAGGGATATGCATCATTCAACAATAATCATAGGCATTGTATAATCATATCCCTTTTTACGTACTGCTACGTTGGGATATCCTAAAGCATAAATATCCGTAGATTGAATTTCATAAGAAAGCATACTACGTTGAATAGGAGTTGCTGTACGCATAAATTTTTTGGTGTTGGATATGATTGGTAATGAACAATGTTTTTTTAAGTAGGAAAGAATTTTTTGGCTACTTTTTCTAAACCCTAAGATACGAACATATTGAGGGCCACCATGTATCTGGTAATGAAGAACATCCTCATATTCAATTTGTAATAAGATATGTAGAAGCTCTCTAAAAATTCTACTATTGGTGTATCTTTTAGTAGCAATGCCATCTACCATTTCAGAAATAGAAAAGTATTCATTTGACATAGTCAGAATTCGATTTTCCAGTCCTTCCTTAATTTCCATAAATTTAATAATGTTGGACTGTGGCTTTGTCCTAAGGATATATTGTAACAATAATGAAAAGGCATCCAAGTTAACAGGACCACAGCCTTGTTGAATTGTAGAGAGAAGTAAAGAGTAAGCAGCTTTAGGCATAACTTCAGATATTTTTTCAAAATTATTGTTATTCACTTCTGCTCGAATAGCTGTTGCAGAAGCCATATCATTTTTAAGTTCAAGAGAATGATAGGGTACAGCTTGTCTTTTTATTGTATAGGGTCTTATTGTGCTATTTATATCTAACAAAGCTTTTAGATATTCAATACCTAGAATATTATTGGGAGATGAAAGTGTATTTTGGATTTGGTGTACTGTTTTATTTTCTTTAGATATTTGAGTTAAACAAATCTCAAGTGCCTTCATGCGAGATGTAGCGAATCCGAACCCTTGATCTAGGTATTGTTTTAAATATTGACTAAAATAAGGAGGTTCTTTATGTAATAGGGTTGCAGTCTTTTTTAATAAAGCAAGATCTCCTTCTTCACTTCCAAAACAAATAGAGTTGACAATTCCTGTTTGCTCTAGTAGTTGAATGGCACCCCATGCAAATTTTTCAGCACTTGCTGTGGCATAGATTACAGGTAGTTCAATGACTAGGTCAACACCAGCTTGTAAGGCCATTTGAGTACGAACCCACTTATTGATAAAAGCAGGTTCACCACGCTGCACAAAATTACCACTCATAACAGCTATTACATAATCAGCGTTTGTTATTGTCTTCGCTTTTTGAATATGATATAAATGTCCATTATGGAAGGGATTATACTCAGTTATAATTCCAGTAATTTGCATTGCTTATCCTCTCACTTCATTCTTTGTTTGGTATCATTATGATATAAACTAAAAAAGATGTCAATATTCTTAATAAAATCAAGAAAAATATACGAAATCGTATTTTTTTATAGAAAGGCTATTGTATACAATAAGCAATTTGTTTATAATAAGGATGAGATTATTTGAAAGGGGTTTTAATTGTGAATTTTTTACAATCTATTAAGGAGCGGGCTAAGCATGAAGTTAAGACAATTGTTTTACCGGAGGCTTTGGACCGTAGAACATTAGAAGCTGCAGAACAAATATTAAAAGAGCAGATCGCCAATGTAATTTTAATTGGAAATGAAAAGGAAATATTAGAAAACGGACAAGGCTTAGATCTTGCGAATGCAAAGATTATTGATCCATTAAATTACGAAGAAATAGATGATTTTGTAGATACTTTAGTAGAACTGAGAAAAGCTAGAGGAATGACAGTTGAGAAGGCTAGAGAAACCCTAAAAGATCCTTTATATTTTGGTGTTATGATGGTTAAGAAAGAAAAGGCGGATGGAATGGTAGCAGGGGCTGCAAACTCTACGGCTGATGTTCTACGTCCTTCTTTACAGATCTTAAAAACAGCACCAGGTACAAAATTAGTTTCAGCATTTTTTGTTATGGTAGTGCCAGATTGTGAGTATGGGGCAAATGGAACTTTTATTTTTTCAGATGCAGGTTTAGTACCTAATCCTAATGCAGAAGAACTAGCTGCTATTGCAGTTAATTCAGCTCAATCTTTTGAACAATTAGTAGATCAAGAGCCCGTTGTAGCTATGTTATCATTTTCTACAAAGGGAAGTGCATCTCATCCAGATGTAGATAAAGTTATCGAAGCTACTCGGTTAGCAAAAGAAGCTGCACCAACTCTAAAATTAGATGGTGAGTTTCAATTAGATGCTGCTATTGTACCAAGTGTAGGACAAGCTAAATCTCCAAACAATGAAATCGCAGGGCATGCAAATGTATTGATATTCCCAGATTTAGACGCTGGTAATATTGGTTATAAGCTAACACAAAGGTTAGCAAAGGCAGAAGCTTATGGCCCTATTACCCAAGGAATTGCAAAGCCCGTCAATGATTTGTCAAGAGGATGTTCAGCAGAGGATATTGTAGGCGTAGTAGCTATTACTGCAGTACAAGCTCAATTATCTAAATAAAAAAACTGGAAATAATGAGGAGAGTTATTATGAAAATATTAGTTATTAACTGTGGAAGTTCTTCTTTAAAATATCAATTAATAGATATGACAGATGAAAGTGTTCTTGCCAAAGGTCTTTGTGAACGGATTGGAATTGAAGGTTCACAATTAAAACATACGCCTGGCGATGAAGCAACCCTTATTGTAGAAAATCCAATGCCTAATCATACAGTAGCAGTCAAAATGGTTATTGATGCTTTGACTGATGAAAATCATGGTGTAATTAAAAACATGGATGAAATTTCAGCTGTAGGCCACCGTGTTGTTCATGGAGGAGAAAAATTTAGTAGTTCGGTCATTATTAATGATAATGTGAAACAAGCTATAGAAGATTGTGTAGAATTAGCTCCACTGCATAATCCGGCAAACTTAATAGGTATTCGTGCTTGTGAAGAATTAATGCCAAACACACCTATGGTTGGCGTATTTGATACAGCATTTCATCAAACCATGCCTGAGAAAGCTTATTTATATGCCATTCCTTATGAAATGTATAAAAAACATAAAGTGCGAAAATATGGTTTCCATGGTACCTCCCATAAATATGTAGCACAACGTGCTGCAGAAATGTTAGGACGACCTATTGAAGACCTTAAAATTGTCGTTTGCCATTTAGGTAA
>JAAZLH010000170.1 GCA_012799415.1 Candidatus Epulonipiscium sp.
AAAAATATCGAAAAAAGTAGTAAAAAGTCATTTTGGACTTCTTATTTTATTTCACATTGGATTTATATGTAGATTTTGTTATAATGAATCAATATAGAAATGTATAAACCGTAGAATAGAAAGGACGATTCCCCATGTTTACTGGAGAAAAAATAAATGCAAAAGACCAAAATGAGTTTTATAAAGAACTTAACATGTATTTAAAGGCGCTGATTGAAGATGAAAGTGATTGGTTAGCCGGTATATCGAATGCCTCTGCTTTGCTATATATGATGCTGCCAAATATCAATTGGGCAGGATTTTACTTATATAAAAAAGACCAGCTTATCTTGGGGCCCTTCCAAGGAAAACCAGCCTGTGTTCGTATTCCCATAGGGAAAGGTGTTTGTGGTACAGCGGCTAAAACGAGAGAAATTCAATTGGTTCCGGATGTTCACCAATTTCCAGGACATATTGCTTGCGATGCTGCCTCTGAATCAGAAATTGTCCTTCCCATCATAAAAGGAGATCAACTCATAGGCGTGTTAGATATCGACAGTCCTATTAAAAATCGATTTAACGAAGGAGATGCGGAAGGATTAAGCCAATTTGTAGAAATTTTAAATCAGTATTTGGATTGGGAGCAGTAGGTAGATATCCATATTCATAATCCAATCTATCATAGTTATATATCATAAGCATGCTCAGGTTATTTTGAAGTTGTGCATCTATATAGATTGCTTAAGTATTCAGTATTATGTTATAATATGGTTTAGGTAATCGGCTATACAGGGTGTGGTTGCCACCTTACTTCTACTAAGGAAGGAGGTGGTGTGATATGAGTACATATGAAGCAATATCGTTGATGATTTCTTCAGGTATGTTCATAGTATCACTAATCTCCTTATTTGTTGTCTTAATTGGGATAGCGATAAAGGGAAAAAAATAATCACCCTGCCTGGCCGCAGCGTGATTATTAATTAAATAATGACTTGTGGCGACCGCATCTTGCGGTGCCGATTACCTCTACTTGCTTTTATTATACCATAAAAAATAGAATAGTAAACAAGTTTGTTTCCATTTAAAATATAAACACTCTTAACGGGGTGTTTATTATTATCTATAGATATACCCATTCATAATTGAAAATATGCCAAGACCTATACATCTTAAGATGAAGAAAGGAAAGAAAAATTATGATTCCATCTTATTGCGGAACTTCAATCACACAAACACATCAGATTCACCTGCCCATTCAGCCAGAACGTCTAAAAAGTAGTTTTCAACAAGGAACCATGGGAACCATAACCATCAATAACCAAATAGTTCATGATAAAATCATTTTTGATTCTTCCCTAAATGTAGAGATCCCTCTTTCTTTAGAAAAAGGAATTAATCATTTTACCATCACCTATACAGAAGGAAGACAAATTTTGATAGAAGAAATAGAAATATATTATCTGGAAAATCCAGATGCCATTGTGGATAAGGAAGATCCAAAGGCTTTTCAAACAGTCCAATCAGCTATCGACTCTATAGAAAAGAAAGAACAAAGTGGTACTATCTTTATTCGTAATGGATTTTACTATGAAAAAAACAGGATACAAGGTGAAGATATTTCTATCTTTGGAGAAAGCAGTACACAAACCATTCTAAGCTATGATGATTTTTCTGCAAAGGTTATTGGAGAAAATGGAGAAAGATGTGGCACCTTTCGCTCTCCAACCTTCACCATTACCAATACAGCTATAGGATGTCAGATGATGAATCTCACCATAGAAAATACTTATGATCGTTATAATCGGCCAGGAATAGAAAGTTATGAAGAACGAATTGCTCAAGGTACCTATGATATTAACGATGGATACGGTTGTCAGGCCGTAGCCCTACGAGTAGACGCAGATCAATGTAGTTTTCGAAATCTGATTCTACAAAGTGGGCAAGACACTCTATTTGATAATATAGGCCGACATTACTTTTATCATTGTAAAATAGCAGGAGATGTAGACTTTATTTTTGGAGAAGCCCAATCTGTTTACGAAAAATGCGATATTATCTCCCGTGATATTTATTCCTTACCTAAAGGCTATATTGTAGCACCTAGAACAAATATCAACTTTGAATTTGGCTATCTTTTATTACAATGTCGACTCCTTCATACCATTGAAAAACCCTTTGATACCGTTTACTTGGCTAGACCATGGCGACAAGATGGTGCTGTTATGTTCAAAGATTGCTATATGGATCAGCATATCAAAGCCCAAGGCTATATCGATATGCCTAGTGGTTCTTTTTATTCCTTCGCTGAAAAAGCTAGATTCTATGAATATGGGAGCTACGGGCCAGGAGCCCTTACTTCAGAGATGAGGAAAATAGCCCCCATAGAGGTTGTTAATCGTTATACAAAAGAAAACGTACTCTCATCTAATGGAGGCCAATATTTGGATGACTGGAAGCCCTTCTAAAAGCCTCCAGCTCCACCCCCGCCTGCTCCACCTCCACCACCACCAGAAAACCCACCACCACTACCTGAAGAAGTAGAAGAAAAGGACTGAGAGAAGCTATTGGAAAAAGCATTTCCCCCTGTAGTATTAGAATACAAGATCCAATAAGCCCAGTGAGAAGAAGACTGGCTTTCTGGGAGCAGCACTTGGTATGGATGTAAAAGTTTAGCATCCACCCCAAGGGCAAAGGCATAAATCAGACTTATTTCCACGGGTAGCGTTAGAGAAGGCTTGGACGCTACCCTTTGTTTCATGTTAAAATCAGCTTTAAAATCTTTCCACTTTTTATATTCAGCATGGCCTAGATCCGAACGTCGGTATAAGAGGCTAATGCCATAGAATAAGGAGATCATAGAGAGAGCCAATACAACCAAGCCGTAAAAATTTTGAAGAGCAAGGCTCGCAATAGAAATGCCAAGAAAAACGAAGAAAGAAAAAATTAAAAACACACCATATTTTTTAGCACCCAAATTAAAATACTCTTTTTCTATAGTATCTTTTTTAACTTGCTTGATCCAAGAATGATATCCTGTATAAAAAGAAGAAATATCTTTTTTACCAAAGGCTTCAATTTCTTTTGTAGAAACTGTATACCCATTTCCAATCTGATGAAACAACCAATCAATGAAAGTCACTTCATGGCTTAATAACCCTTCTTGATCTTGTCGGATCAAAGACAATGTAAAATTACTATCTGGATGATCTAAGTCATGTAAAAGATTCATTCCCACAGGCTCTTGAATCTCAATAAATCCTTTACGAGCCAAATCAAAAATGGTAGACATAATGGTATCCGTTGTTACAGATAGATTCATCAGATAGGCTGCCACAGCAGGGGTACAGTCTTCAGGTATTTCTTTCATTGTAGAAGCGGGACCATAATAAGGGTCACGGCGAAGCTTGGAAGAAAAGAAGGCTAATAAAAAGATGATAAAAGCAGAACTACTTAGGGAAAGAAAAGTAAATCTTTTTTTCCATTTCAGAAAACGTAAATTTCGTTGCTCTGCCTCTTGAACCTTTTTTAACTCCTCTCCTAAAATACGATCACGAGCCTGTTCAGATACCCGTTTTGTAGCATTGGGAATAAAGTTAGAGGGAAAAATAATACGCCCCTCAACAAAAGTAGAAGCAGGAACATTAGAAACACGCATTTCTACTTGATCTTCCCCCTGAAATTGAATATTACCTTGGGAAGGTCCATGAGCAAAGATCTTTACCTCATCAGAAATTTTCTGAGGAAGTTGGATCAAAATAGAAAGAAATTCAATAGGTGTACCATTCCCTTTTCCAATCCATTGATAGTACAACTCTCCAGTATCTAAATATTGAGTAGCTACAGCCTTTACTTGATATCGTAAACGAAAAGTTTTGGTTGTATCAGCTGTTGAAGGAGAAAAAATTTTTACAATCAACTTCCCCTTTTCTTCTGTTACAGTGAATACTTCTGTATCCCCGTTTTTTGCCTTAGACTTTAGGGAATAGGGAATTTCTGATGTGGTCATTAGTTCTGATACAGATATGTCTTCCACTCCTTGCGTACCTTGCAACTCAATATCACGGAAAACCCCATTAAATGTAGAGTCAAAATAAAAAGTAATATCTTCCATCGTATCTAAATCACCGTTATCAAGCAAAGTAGAAAAGATTTGCCATTGACGGATTACTAAAGAATCTTCAGCCATTGCTAGTGAAGTATTAAAAAAAATACCAATGAAAACAAGAAAATAGAAAACAGGAAAAAGCATATATTTTTTCATTCAAGCAACCCTCCTTCAGTCATTGTATAGATCTATACTACCTATCCTTCATTCTATAGAAAAAGTAAAAAAATACAAGGCATCTTGCCTAATTCATACAGTTCCTTGTCTGAAATGTCAATCTAAACTTTTTCCTCATTTTAGCCGAAGAATATAGTAAGGACATTTCAAAGAAAAAGGAATGATTACATATGTTTACCATTCATCAGACCAAAGACATTCATCGATCTAGTATTCAATGGCCTCAGCAAACAGCAGGTAATCAGCCCCTATGGCAAGTAGGGGATATTCTGCAAGGTACAGTTTTAGGTCATCAACAACAAAAAATACAAATTCAAATACAAGATACTGAAATACAAACTACGTGGACAGAAGGTGCTCTTCCTGATATCGGTACGGTTTTATCTTTTCAGGTAGAAAAAACATCAACAGATAGCTATACACTACGTTTGTTAAAAAACCAAGAAAATATAAAAAAACAACCAGCCCAAGGTCTTAATCAACTTTATACCAAGGCAGGCCAACCTAAAACTGGAACAAATGCACTAGAGAATCCAAAAGGTATAGATAAAGAAGAAGCAAAGGAGCTTCAATACATACAACAAAACTTTACAGAAGAAGATGAAAAAAAACTTCGTGAATCTGGTTTAGATCCAGAAAAAATGACACCAGAAGAACTTAGCCAATGGCTTAAAAATCAAGGACATAAAAAAGGCAATCCCCCTAGTATAGAAGAACTAGAAAAATGGGTTCAGCATCTTACCCAAGAAAAAAAGCTTCAAACACCTATGGATATTTTAAAACAAGCCATCGATATTTTATTAAAAGAAGGCCTTCCTATTACGATTCGTAATGTTCAAGGTCTTCTCAGTATGGGACAAAAATTAGAAACCATAAGTGAGATGCCAGCAGAAAAACTAGCTCACCTGATTCAGAACAACCAAGAGCCCACCATAGATGAATGGTACCAATCTTATTATACAGGCGATAGCAAAATCCCTACATGGAAGGCAGAAAACCCCTATGAAAAATGGGAAGAAACAAAAAATATAGACAATCCGGAGGCTATAGCCAGAGACAACCAATGGATACAGCAAGAAATTAGCCGCATTTTTCAAAGGGAAAATATAGAAAGTACCATAGAAAATCAAGAAACAGGTATCAGCCTAATCCAAGCAGGTACACCGATTACGAAGGAAAACGTTAATATTCTACAGCGATATCAGCAATATCAAGAAGATATAAAAAACAATCCAAGGCCTTACTTAGAAGCAGGAGCCAAACAGTTGGCAAAAGGAGAAAGTCTTGGTGACATTACACTAGAAGCAAAAAGCGTAGCGAACCACTCTCAAGAGCAGGAGACCCCTTCCTTAAAAACCATACAAGAGAAACGTCAAAGGGCAGAAATACAGCTACAAATGACCGTAGAGGCCAACCAAAAACATGGAGAGAAACATTCTATTGATATTGGTACCCTACAAGATCAAGTTGAAGAGCTTAGAGTTTTAGAAAAAGAAATATTATCTATGTATTTAAAACAAGCAGGTGTTGATCCTACAGAAGAAGCATTGACAACTATGGTTACCGTAGAAGAACATAGGCAAAAGATTGATCATAGCCAAATTCCATTAATGGGAGATGTTTTGGCAACAGAAACAGATTTAGATCTGTTACAACTTCAAGCCCTAGGTGAAAAAGCCAACCATTATTACGAAGAAATAGGTACCAAGCCAGAGCGCCGATTTGGAGAAACCCTAGATAAAGTAGAAGATCAGATTGCATACCTACTAGAACAAAATGGAATAGAGGCTACACCAGCTCAACAGCGAGCTGCTTATATACTAGTACAAAATCAGCTCCCTATAACAGAAGAAAACCTAATGGAAGTAAAATTATTAGATCAAAAGATACAAACACTCATCCAAGGTTTACATCCTGTACTAGTAGCCAACATGATGAAAGATAAAATTAACCCAATGGAAAGTACCATAGAAGAAATTCAGCAATATCTAGATCAATTCGAAGAATGGAAAGGCATCGATGCAAAAGCAAAGCTAACTCAGCATATTTTAGATTTAGATCAAGAAAAGATTTTAAGTCCCAAGCAAAGGGAAGGGATCATTGGATTGTACCGTATGCTTCATACCATTGAAGGATCTGAGGGTGGGGCTGTAGGGCATTTATATAAAAACAATCTTCCTCTTACTCTAGGGAACTTAATGAAGTCTGCTATGTATTTAGAACGATATGAAGGTGTAGGCAAAAGTAAAATTGATATAGAAATTAGTGAGCTTACTGGCTTTTTAGAAGAAGTAAAGGAAAATGAAAGATCCATTCAAGGGCAGATTGAAAAAGGATTTCAAGAAGATTTTGTAGAAAAAACAACAAAATGGGAAGAAAAACTACAAAAATATGAAACTAGATTATTACAAAAACTAATAAAAGAGCTGAGCCCACAAAAAGCAGAAGAGCTAATACAACAAGAACAGTGGGAAGAGATAAAAGTAGAAGATATACTCATAAAAGATACAATGGTAGAAGAAAGCATAGAGCAGGGAGCAGAACCAATATCAATCGTAGCTTCAGATGAAAAAATAAAAGCTTCTGCTCAAGCTATTTTGACTCATTATGAGATAGAGCCAACCATAAAAAATTTAAAAACCATGACTCAAATGGTCCAAGATCCTTTTTGTATAGGAGAAACCATGGAAGAACTCAATCAGTTGACTCAGCAGTTATTGCAAACAGAGATTATCTTACCTGCTTTACAAGAGCAAATACAAACAGGTACCCAAGGGTTACAAGAACAAATTCACAAACTACAAAAAGAGGCTTTGACATTACCCAAAAAACAACGTCAACAATGGTGGAAGGCTAGCCAAAAAGCAGAAGACATGCTTCGCTTACAGGAACAAATACAAAATAAGGACAACTTATATCAAATTCCTATGGGAATTCATGATCGTATTAGCCAGTTAAATATTTATATAATCAAAGATGAGGAAAATCAAAAACAAAGTCAAGAAAATGATGATGTAAAAGCATGGCTATCTCTTGATACAACAACATTAGGGCCTATCGGTATGTATTTACACATTGATGATAAAAAAGTAGATATTCAAGTCTATGCAGAAGATCCAGAGTCCTTGGCTTACCTACGAACCCAAAGCCCACGTTTACAACAATCTATTAAACAAATCGGATACCAGATTGGTCCTTTATTATATGGGCAACAAAAGGTAAAACAACCATTGGTAGAAACAGCAGATCCTCATTTACAATTTAGACAGCGCAGAGTGGGGAATGGAGCTTTTGAAGTTGTAGGGTAGATATGCACGCTGAAAATCGAAACTTCCTCCAGAGTGATTCTGTTTTTGAGGTTGAATATCTCCATAGAGCACAAGAGGTGAGATGATGGAAAATAAGGAGAATAGCAAATTGCCTTCTGCCCTTTATGATGTTGTAGGGCAGGTTCTGACCTTTATTGAAGAAATAGATAAAGAAAAACAAGAAGATAAAGAGAAGAAGGACCTAAGGACCAGAAAAAAAGAGTAAAGAAAATTTAAAAATAGACGATATATATAGTAAGACCGAGGGGAAATAGAAACGTAGAGGAGAGGAATAGTGCCTGATTAGGCCTTTTCCTATTCGCTTGTACATAGGATAGAACAAATTTGGAAGGAGACTTTTACAAATGAGAATTAATCATAATATACCTGCTTTGCGGACTCATCATTCATTAGAAAAAACCAACAACCAATTAGACAAAGCCTTACAA
>JAAZLH010000021.1 GCA_012799415.1 Candidatus Epulonipiscium sp.
CTTCCCAATAGCGGGCGTAAGCAAGGTAATGATAAAATAGAAATTTTAGGGGAAGCGTTTGCAACAAGTAAGGTACAAATATATGGAAAAGATACTACAGTAGCCGGATCCGTATATTTAGCAGAAAAGGAATTAGTACAGGTTCAGTTTGGGCGTCTGACAGATACCAATATATCGAATAGTGCTGTAAAAATAGACGAACCAAATGATGGGTGGATTAGTAATAAACGAGCCACAGTGGAAGTTGGGAGCTTAACTGTTTCCTATGATGCTAGTCAACCTACTCGTAAGCTATCCGCTCGGATCATAGAAAATAAAATAGAATACAAAATAGATAATTTATCTTATCATGATCAAGAAGTTTTTTTACCTTTAAATTTATTAACAGATAAAGATGGAAAGGCATATCCAGGTTCTGAAATAGCAAGAATTCGACTTATATTAGTACCAGGCGCTAATCAAACCTATCGGCTAGGAGTAGACCGTGGTTTTTCCCCTTCTGCCCAACTGATCAACCAAGCAGCAGGAAATCATATCAATGTGATAACCCCTACTTACTACACCATAGGAAGTACTCCTGTAACAGTGATCAACCCCGATGGTTCACAAGCTACTAGTAATTTTACCTACAAGAATCCAGATAGCGATCCATTTATCACAAAGATATTAAAAGATGGAGAGCCAGGATATGAAACCATTATACCGGATATCAATGATGGTAAACAGATTCAGCTCATTGATGTAAACTATACAGGTGGCAATATCATTGAAGTGATAGGTGGAGACTTTAGAAAACCAGTAAAGATTCGTATAGGGGAATCCGTTACCATTACCCAAGGGATTGAGTACGATCCAGCAGATACGGCAGCAGCACACAAATTAACCTTTACGATGCCAGCCGTTAGTGAAAATTTAGTAGGGCGTCCCCTACGTCTGGTTGTAGAAAATGAAGACGGTGGTTTTGTTGGTTCCGATAGTGTCATGCCAGATCCTATATATATTCGATTTACGAAACCAGAAAGTGTAGATATGGCTATTACAGGGATTACGCCAAACTTTGGACCTACAGCAGGAGGAACCACAGTTACTATCCAAGGAAAGGACTTTAGAAGTACCATGGATGGGTATCCAGATGGTGAATTAAAGGTGTACTTTGTTAGAGGACAACAGCAAGTGCCTGTACCAAAAGAAAATATTATTTCAGTTTCGATTGATAGAATTGTGTTGAAAACACCAGCTTATACACCGGGATTGGTGGATGTTAAAGTACAAAATCCAGATGGAAATATTGTAGAATTAAAGAATGGCTTTACCTATGTGAGTGATCCTAAAATTATTTCTGTCGTAAGCCCAGAAAATGATAAAATGGTGATAGAAACTCTTTCTGTAGAAGGGGGAGAAAAAATTAAACTGATAGGTACTGATTTTCTAGTAGGCGCCAGAGTTGTTTTTAATCCAGTCCTTCGAAAGCTAGATCCTAAAGATACAACGACAGGGCAAGTATTTATGATTAGTGGAGAACGTTATGTATTAGAATCTGGGGCAGAAGGAACAGAGGTTACAGTAGAAAATCCACAGTCAATTTTGGTCACCACACCACCAGGAAATTTAGAAGCCAAAGGAATTATTGTTATTAACCCAGACAATGCAGCCTCTCCTATTTACAATATTAACTATGGTATTCCTGAAATAGGATCTCCCATGAATGTAGTGGCTACTTTAGCTTTTGATGAAGTCATTCGTGTGAACTGGACAGGGGTTACAGGAGCCAAGGAATATGAAATCTATGTTCGAGAAGGCAGAGGGCAATTTGAATTTATAGGCACCACAGAACTTCTTAGCTATGCCTATACGAAGCTAGAGCCACGAACGAGATATCAATTTTTGGTACGAGCCGTAGGCCAATATGGTTCTTCTAAGCCTATTGAAGAAAGCCAAAGTAACGAAGTCCTTACAGGAGCTACCACAGGACCAAAAGATACAGATGGGGGTCTAGTAGAAAATACAAAAATAGAGAAAAAGGGCGATACAGCCCATGTGATTATTGGTCATCGTAACTATCTAAAGCAAGACTTGATGATTGATTTAACAAGGGGAACTTTGGCAGGTAGCAAAGAGGTCATTATCAGTATGCCAGCTTCCATTGTTACAGATATGACTAGTAAAAGCATTAAAGTCATAGGCAAAGACTTCTCTCTTGTTATAAATCCCACTGCCTTTTTAAATGATCAGATGAATGCCAATCGTAATAATGCAAATGCAGGGGTTCGGTTTAAAATTTCTCCTTATGTAGGACAAGTGAACTTAAAAAATGGTATTACAGGGGACACTGTTTTAGCTACTATGTATCAACTGGAAGGAACGGCTTATGTAGGGCAGCAAAATCAATCAATGGATTATCTCAGATCATCCATCGGATTTAACCTAGACCATGATCTTGCAAAGGCTCATCAACGGCGATTAACGAATCCTACTTTGGTACGGTATGATGCCTATAACAGTACATGGCAGCCCACACCTATTGTCAACCGGTTGGGACTTTACACTATTTTAGGAAGTAGGCGATAATGATGAAAAAAATGTCCATAGTTTTATCCCTATTATTATTTTTTAATACAGCCTTTGTTTTAGGGGAAGGAAGTCTTTCTCCTAGACAAGGTTTTGTAGAAGGTTATTTCTTACAATATGAGATCATATGGGTAGATGCAAAAGGAGAAGCTGTCAATGTACCAGCAGAAATTTGGCAAGATCCAGCAGGAACCCAAGTGGAAGACACTCCATTGATGAGAGATATATTAGAAAGAATATATAAGGAAAAAAAGTTAGCAGGGGAAGAACTAAGTAAAAAAGTCATGGGAGACCTTGGCTATGTGCAGCAGATAAAAACAGTCATTGAAGGATACGGTGGGGAGATTTATTCTCTTCCTATGATCGCTAATCCTCAGCTTCTTATTGATACTCGACCTGTACAGCGAACAGATTTTCAGCCGGGGATGGAAGTATATGCCGAGTTACAAGGTCGTAGCATTCGATACATGGATGCTTTTTCAGCAGATTTACCTGGATATATTCCACCAGGAGGGAAAGTTCGAGTCGGGCAGATTAAAAAAATAGATCGAGACCAGATTCAAGTTGTATTACCAACGGGAACACAAGAGACTTACTTCACCTCTCCAGCTACTATTGTGTTAAAGAATAAGGTAAATGTATCTACTAACGTATTATATGAAGGGGATCGAGTAAAGCTATATTTTGACGAAATAGACACACCTTATATTAGCCGATTGGAAGTGGAAGGAAACTCTATTTTAATTAAAGATTTGTATAGAGGAACCTTAATGGTAGCCAATGGTCTAGAGGATAAAATAACCTTAGAAAATGTAGAAGTTTTTAGAAATGGGTCTTGGACAAGTTTATCTACAGGGATTCGTGTACCCTATAATTCAGATCTACCCTTATATATAGGGGGCCAAAAGATTGATTACCGTAATTTAAAGCACTATCGTGGCAAGAGAGTATACCTAGCTATGAAGGATTTTTTTGGTCAAGAGAAGGTAGAAAAAATGGTTATCCAATCTCAATATGAACGGACGTTTTCCGATCGGATAGAAGATATTAACTGGTATAGTTCTCAGATGGAATTGGCCAATAAGAAAAATATTTCTTTCCATGAAGGGACCATGGTCATTAAGAATGGTCGATTGGTAGATATTGATGTATTAACTACACAATCCGATGGCTTTTTTGTAGCTGATGGTCGGGGTGGTGGCTTGGTAGCTGATGTGATTTCCATCTATAATGAAGGATTAAATAATTCTAATATCGGTCAGGAGCAAATTTATGCAGGCCGTCTAGATAAAGTACTACGAGATACAGTGGTTTTACGAGACTTCTTTCTACTGGATCAAAATGAATGGGTTTCTTTTGCAGAGGACAAAGAATTTTTCTATGATGATGACACCTTTGTTTATGATTTAGAGAACAATCAAGTGATTCCAACCAAGGAATTTTATTCCGGAGAATACTCCATAGACGAAAGAGGTACAAGCTATACAAAACCAAGAGATTGGTATGCATATGCGTATACAGATGGGGATCGTATTGCTAGTATTTTTGTGAAAAAATCTAGTGACTCTCTCCGAAGGCAACGAACAACAACAGGGGTTGTTGAAAACAATCCTGCTGAAAATCCTTATATGGGATGGGCCATTAGTGTAAGGGATGCCAAAGATTTTAGTAGTCGCCACGGACAATGGATGCCACGGAATTCTTCACTCAGTTTATTTTTAAAGGAAGCGATGATTATTAAAAACGGAAAGAGAGTGGAGATTCAAGAGATAAAGGCAGGGGATCGATTGTACTTGGTTCGAGATGATTCTATGACGAAAATTGTTGTAGTGAAGTAGAGAAGGAGACTTTTATGAAACGATATATTGCATCTATAGTGGCGTTGGTTCTTTTCATGTCTATCAATGTCTTTGCTACACCTCTAGATTTTTCTGGAGGGGTAGCCAATGAATATTTATATGAAGAATTTGTGTTTATTACTGGTACCCCTATTAAGTTTACAGGGAAGTATACCGTATCAGAAAAGGAAAAGGCTGATGAAGAAACGGTGAGTTATAAGTTTACCCTCACTTCAGAAGATCCTTCTCTGGAAGGAAAGTTGGATCGTACAGTTACCTATGTAACAGCTTTATCTTCCTATGACGATAAGGGGCAGACCACAGGGCAAACATCTGTATCTAAGTATAAAGAAACAGTGAAACTAGGTGCAGATAGTTATACTTTAACAGACTATCAATTTTCCAAGTCAGATATTATTGATAGTCGCCCTGCTGCTGATTTCTACTCGGGAAATATGGTCGGGAGAAAAGTCTATACTTTAAATAGAAATCAAGGTACAGTTACCGTAGACATTACGGGCGGCAATGTAGGATATGAAAATTTTTGGGGAAGTACAGAGACCCAAGTCATAGACCATATTATTAAAGCTAATCTTCCTGCTAGGGAAGGAGAAACGGAAAATAATTGGCAAGGTACAGTCAGTGTACAAGTATCCGATAGTTTAACAAAATCTCTGCGATATTCAGAGAACAATGCCAATTTCAGCAGTTTTGATGGGGGCTATGTTCGTGTAACGGAGGAGCAAATGGTATCTAAATATGATTACTATTTGCCCAGTGCTAGAGGAACTCTGTCATTAAACCAAGAGCGGGTACCTAAGTTAGAAAGTTTGATTGTACCTAAGTTTAGAGATGTGAATGGTCATTGGGCAGAAGATCATATTAAAAAACTTTATTCTCTAAACGTATTTGAAGGAAACAGTGATATATTTTCTCCTAATACGCCAGCCAATCGTTTGGAGTTCACAAAAGCCATTATGCGGGCTTGCGATATCCGAGTGAATATGGAGGAAACAAAGACTAGTAGAAGTACCAGAAGAAAAAGGAATGAGCCCGTAGAAGTTAGCTATTTTAAAGATATTGCTGTAGACCATGCAGACTATCAATATGTGAAATCTGGAGTAGACCGACAAATCGTACAAGGTGTCTCCAAAGATTCATTTGGACCGAATCAGACCTTAACAAGAGCGCAAGCCATCACCATTTTAATCCGTGCTTTAGGCTTTGAAAATCGGGCGCCAAATCCAGGTTATTATACTTCTTTTTCTGATGATCGAATGATTCCATCTTGGGCAAAAGATAGTATCTATATGGCTCAGCAAATTGGGTTAGTACAAGGAGATGCAGCCAACCGAGTCAACCCAAATCAACCTCTTACCAGAGCAGAAACATCCACTTTAATTGTACGGTTTTTAGAATTCCTAGAAAAAGATTTACAAAAAGATTATCGAGAGCATATTATGAACTTTAATTAGAGGCATGAATAAACCATTTACTCTTGACAGATAAATGGTTTATTGATATACTTTCATAGTTAAATTGAATTATGTCATCAAGAGAGGTGGAGGGAATGGGCCCGATGAAACCCGGCAACCGGTAGAAATACCAAGGTGCCAATACCCCCAAGGGCAAACCTTGGATGATGAGGAAATAAAAAATAGGAGCTCCTCTAGGAGCTTTTTTTTATATAAATCATCAATCGTTTGGATAGCTATAGGAGAAGGAGGAAAAAAATGATAAAACGATTATTTACATCAGAATCAGTAACAGAAGGACATCCAGATAAAATTTGTGATCAAATTTCAGATGGAATTTTAGATGCAATTATTGCACAAGACCCTATGGCAAGGGTGGCCTGTGAAACAGCTGTTACAACAGGTATGGTATTGGTAATGGGTGAAATTACGACGACATGTTATGTAGATATCCCTAAAATTGTTCGAGAAACGGTGAAAGAAATCGGATATGATCGGGCTAAATATGGATTTGACTCAGATACTTGTGCAGTTTTAACCGCTTTAGATGAACAATCACCAGATATCGCCCAAGGAGTAAACCAAGCACTAGAAGCTAAAAAGGGTACCATGGAAGCAGAATCTACAGGAGCTGGAGACCAAGGAATGATGTTTGGATTTGCTTGTGATGAAACAGAAGAATTGATGCCTATGCCTATTTCATTGGCTCATCAGCTAAGCAGACGATTAACAGAAGTTCGTAAGAATGGAACTCTTCCTTATTTACGTCCAGATGGAAAGTCACAAGTAACTGTGGAATATCATGATGATAGGCCTGTGCGGGTAGACACTGTAGTTATCTCTTCACAGCATGGTCCAGACGTAGAACACAGCACCATTGAAAAAGATATTATGGAGCATGTCATTCAGGCCATTATTCCAGCTCATTTATTAGACGAAAATACGAACTATTATATTAACCCAACAGGACGATTTGTTGTCGGTGGACCCCAAGGAGATGCTGGCCTAACAGGACGTAAAATCATTGTTGATACCTACGGCGGATATGCAAGCCATGGAGGCGGAGCTTTCTCGGGAAAGGATCCTACAAAAGTAGACCGATCTGCGGCTTATGCAGCACGATATGTAGCTAAAAATATTGTTGCAGCAGGTCTGGCATCCAAATGTGAAATTGAATTGGCTTATGCGATCGGTGTAGCCCAACCTGTTTCTGTTTTTATTAACACCCACGGCACAAATAAAGTGTCAGAGGAATTGATTCACCAATTGGTGGACAAGCATTTTGATCTACGCCCTGCAGCCATTATTAAAAACTTGGATCTGAGAAGACCCATTTATAAACAAACGGCAGCCTATGGACATTTTGGACGTAC
>JAAZLH010000171.1 GCA_012799415.1 Candidatus Epulonipiscium sp.
AAGGACTATCAACTTCCAGATACTATGATTACATGCGGTTCAGTTCCGCATAGTTGGCTATTTAGGCAAGGATATGCAGTTATTCACCATTGTGGTTTTGGTACAGCATCTGCTGCGATGATATATGGAATTCCATCCATTCCCGTTCCGCATGTTCTGGATCAGATAGGATTTGCAAAGCAACTGGAAGCACTCAAGGTATCGACAAAGCTACTATCTTCAAGTAAATTAAGTGAATCATTGATCATTGTAGCAATTCATGAATTGGATTCAAATTATGACGAATTGTTTGATAATGTTCAGAAATTATCATTTAAGCTTCAAGATGAGAAGGGACTAGAAAAAGCAGTTCATCTTATTGAGAAAGCAATATAACTGCATGGGGCATATAGGCCTCACACGTGATAATTTACCCCGCGGAGACGCATATTAAGTGTTTCTGTGGGGTTTTATATTATGGACTCTTGTTTGTTGAGTATGAAGCGAGTTTCTTAATATTTGGGATTATTTCATGTATATATCAATTAAATGAAGAGTTTTTTGATACAGAGGAGAGTATTAACTTTTTAATTAAGATAATGTTCTGGTCAATTGATTGCTTGCATTTGATAGTTGTGAAGAGTATAATACGGAAGGATAGATATTTTTAGTATCAAAAGTGCTGTGAATATGTTTCCGAGAACAGGCAAGTATAAATGATATCAATTCTATCAACTCAAGCCATGTGGAGATGGCGATAATGATGTCATGCAAAGATAAATAAACCTATGAAGTAAGATACAAATAACAAATAAGAGGAGAATTGTAATGGAAATTATAATGGATTTACTGCTTATGTTAGGTGGAGTCGCTGTATTTATGTTTGGCATGAAACAGATGAGCTCTGGTTTGGAAAAAAGCGCAGGATCGGGAATACGAAACCTTTTTAAAAAAATCGACAAAAATAGAGTTTTTAATTATGGAATCGGAATCGGGGCTACTGCACTTGTCCAATCTTCTTCGGCCACCTCAATCATGACAGTCGGGCTTGCTCATGCAAATATTGTAACAGTTAAGCAAGGCTCAGGTTTTATCTTAGGCGCAAAAGTAGGTACCACTCTTACAGCATTTATATTTGCCCTTTCTGGCATCAGCAAAGGCGGCTTTAGCATAAGCTCTGTTTTTGCAGCGATTGCGTTCGTTGGTGTCATGATCATTTTTTCCACTAGTAACGAAACACTTAATAAAATTGCACCATTTTTAATCGGATTTGGTATGCTGTTTATCGGTATGGAAGTGATGGAGATGGCGATCGGAGGTGCAGATTCGACGCTGAGCATTCAACTCTCTAAAGTATTCGAATATGAAATCATGCAAAATCCAATTTTACTGGTGATATTAGGAATTCTTTTTACGGCAATTATACAATCTTCTACGGCAGCAACTGGTGTTTTTATTGCTTTCTTGGCTACGGGAGTAATTCACAGTATAGATCAATCGTTTTTCTTAGTAATGGGAGCAAATATTGGAACCTGTAGTGATGGTATTATGGCATCCCTGACCACGAACGCCAACGGGAAACGTATCGCATTATTCCATTTGATTACCAGCGTAATTGGCGCGGTCACATTTTCGATTATTCTGGTTATTTTCAGAACACCCATTACTAACATGTTTGATAATCTATTCCCAGGAAAACCCCAGTTTAGCCTTGCAACATTTAACCTGATTTATAATGGTCTTTACACCTTAGTGTTGCTAATGTTTATAGATCCCTTAGTCAACTTCGTGACAAGTATGGTGAAAGATAAGGAACAGAAGCTGGAAGAAGTATCATATATTGATGAGAGTTTCTTGAAAACTCCGGCAGTTGCCATTGAACAAGCATTAAGGGAATTGTACGATATGGCGATTCTCGCAAAGGAGAACCTTGATCGTTCTTTTGCTTCATTGGTCAACGAAGATATGAGTGAAAGCAAAAAAATTGCCGAGGTAGAATATCGGATTGATTTCTTAACAAATAAGCTCACAAGCTTTTTCATCAAAATTTCATCAGTTACTAAATTCGCTGGTGACGAAAAATTGATTGGTGGATTACATCATGTAACAAACGATATTGAGCGTCTGGGTGATTACGCTATACTTTTGGTAAAAGAAACAAGCTATATGGAACAAAATAACGTAAGATTTTTAGATCAGACCAAAGAAGAACTTAACGAAATCTATGGGAATATATCAGAAATGTTTGACTTAGGGTTTGATGCATTTACAAGGCGTAGAACCGAAAATTTTAAAAGAATTTCAAATATTCACATAAAAATAAAAAAATTAATATCTTCTACGCGTAATGAACATGTGGTACGCTTAAGCTCCGGGATGTACCCTGTAGAGGTATCAAAAAGTATTTATTCTGTGCTGTTTTCATTGCAAAGAATATCGGATCATATTGTGAACATTGCTTTCTCAATTCGATCCACCACTGGAAGTAAAACAGAAGCATTTCAAGCCATTGAAAGAGAAAAGAATAAAACGGATAATGCAGATCGTAAGCTTTCTCAAGAATCCAATAACTGAATCAACTACTCAATCTAAAGGGCCTTTTGTGACTTTATAATATTTTTTTACTAGCGAGTGGTATGTTCCTATTTGGTATATTGGCTGTGGGCATGTTCCCTTCTACCGAAAATTGTGGATATGTTTCATTATTTTTCACATATTGGTAACACTATAGATGTATTGCTACTTGAATTAATTCGACAGAAAGGAATGGTTTTTATGCAGTATTTAATTATTGGTATTATTTTTATTCTTGCACTTTTTGCCATCCATTTTTCTAATAAGCGTGGGATACCTGCGCTATTGTTATTTATTGTACTTGGAATGGCTTTCGGCGCGATAGGTTTTGAATTCGACGATTTCGAATTTTCTTATAACTTTTCTACCATCGCACTCATGGTTATTATGTTTTATGGTGGATTTGGTACTAATTGGAATATGGCAAAGCCGGTTGCGAAAGAAGCAATTGTACTTAGCTCGTTGGGGGTTGTGGTCACCGCATTGATTACTGGGGTGTTTTTGCATTATGTTTTGGGGTTAAATTTATTAGAAGGTATGCTCATTGGCTCTATTGTGGGTTCGACTGATTATGCCAGTGTTTCAAATATACTGCGTTCAAAAAACTTGAACTTAAAATACAGCACAGCACCGCTACTTGAGGTTGAAAGTGGATCCAACGACCCTACCGCTTATACTATGACCATGGTATTCTTATCTTTAATAATAGGATCAAAGGTGTCTGCTCCGATTATGATTTTATTACAGATAGCCCTTGGAATTGCTATGGGTTTTATCTTTGCTTATGTTATTGGTAAATTAATTAATAAGCTTCCGATAGAAGCCGATGGGCTTTATGCTGTCTTTATGGTTTCCGCCATGCTTATTACATATTCTGCGACAGATTATCTTGGTGGCAACGGATACCTTGCAGTTTATATTATGGGTATTTATTTAGGTAATATGGAATTCCGAGGCAAGCGTGATATTGTATTTTTCTTTGATGGCTTCAGCCAACTTTTACAGATCGGTCTGTTTTTTATCTTGGGTATGCTATCCGATTTTTCAAAATTCGTTTATTCAATACCAATTGCATTCGCTACATTTGCATTTATGGCTATCATTGCGCGTCCGGTAGCCGTGTATGGACTTATGTTACCTTTTCGCCTCAAAGCTAACCAACTAAAAATCATTTCGCTTGCGGGAATACGTGGTGCTGCTGCTATAGCCTTTGCTATAATGGCCGTAAATAGTGACGTAGCTTTCTCTGTAGATGTTTACCATATAGTATTTGGTATCTGTATATTTTCTTCGCTAGTTCAAGGGTCTTTAATGCCGCCTGCAGCAAAAAAGTGGGATATACTGGATCAAAATGATACGGTCTTAAAGACATTTAATTATTACCAAAATAAAGCTGAGATTGGTTTCTTAGAAACTAGAATTCACCCGAATAGTCATCTAATCGGGAGCCAAGTAAAAGATTTGAACCTTACTTTTGACTTTATCGTTGCTAAGATTGAACGAAATGGTAAAACTGTTGTTCCCAGAGGACATGTTACTATAGAAGAAAATGACGTAATTGTCTTAGGTGGTGAAGTACACTTTGATGAAAGCGGTCAAGACCTTATTGAATTTACCATTCCTAGAGGCCACCAATGGATAGATAAAAACATAAAAGATCTGGATATACCCCATGATCGCCTAGTTGTAATGGTACAGCGTGAAGGCAGTAATGTTATCGTTCCAACTGGAGATACTATGCTTTTGGAAGATGATAAAGTAATTATGCTAAAAGTGGAACATAAAACTGAAGATACTAATGTATAATAGATTATTTTAAGGCATTTCGAAACCTTATTTTCCCCTTTGATATGTGTTAATGGAAACATATCGAAGGGGATTTTTTTATTGATAAACATTTTGTTTTATAGAAAAAATTGGTATATAATGATATCGAATTTAAACTTAAAAAGTAATAATTATAGAAGAAGTGCAGCAAAGTTTATATATGTGTGGTGTTTTTAGAAGGGTGACTTAGATTTTACTTTAAAAACTTATTATAATATTTCATTTATTAAGGAGGACAGACATGCCTGAAAGTAAACAATCTTTAAAGGAAATTAAATTGTTCTTGATATATACATTCTCTATATCCTGGTTGTTTTGGCCAATAATTATTATAGCTAATCGATTTTTTGATGCACTATGGTATGGAGAACTATTAACTTGGATACCTATGCTAATTGGCTCTCTTGGACCTCCTATTGGTGCGTACATGATTTATAGACAGTCTAATAAAAGCATTTCATTAAAGTCTTTTACTAAGCTGGTTTTCAGCAGAGATATAGAAAATAAAGCATGGTTAATCTTTGGGTTATTTACTTGCTGGCGTTTACTAATGGTTTGGATTGCATTTGGTATTCAAGAGTCTATTTCTATTATATATATGTTTCTTAATCTACCTCTTTTTGTTATTGGAGGTGGATTTGAGGAATTAGGTTGGCGTGGGTATCTGCAACCCAAATTAGAGAAAATGACGAATTATATAGTTTCTGTACTTATAGTGGGTGTTATTTGGAGTATATGGCATTTACCTTTATGGTTGATAAGCGGAACAGTACAAAGTGCATTGCCTTTTACAGCGTATACAATTTTAGCAATAATTTTAAGTTTTAGTTTTACGACTTTTTATAAATATTCCAAGAATATACTCTTATGTGTGATAAGTCATGCATGGTTTAATGGCTGTATAGGATTAGCAGTATATATAGGCAGTGAAGGATACCTACAGTTAAATCTGAATTGGAAAGTTTATATGTTTTTTATTCTAGAATTAATTGTATCTCTCTTATTAGGAATGAGGTACAAATTTAAAGAGCAGAAACAAAACTATTCAACCTAAAGTTCGTTTTACGTTAGAGGAAACACTTCCTTGTCGCTTGATATATTTATCCCTCGATATGTCTTCTGGAACGTATCGAGGGTATATTTTAGACAAAATAAGATTGAACAAGAACCATCACTGATTAATATCAGCGGTTGTTTTTTTAATGACGTAAATGAGGAGTGGAATTAACAATTAAATACCTAAATTTTGAATAGAAATTCAAATTTAGTTAAGGATGATAGTAGAAAGTTTAGGAGTGGGTCGGTTCATTATGTTTTACAGTATATATATAGTTAGCAAATACTTTATTGTAAAAATAAATAAAATTTGTATTTTCTATTGACTTTAACACAATGGGAAGGTTTATGATAAAGTTACAGTTCGAACTATAATGCTAATAGGAGGTAAAATGTATAGAATTGGCCAATTTTCCAAACTGGTGAATGTTTCAACGCGAATGTTGCGATATTATGATAAATGTGGGATTTTTTGTCCATCTCATGTTGATGAAATAACTGGCTATCGTTTGTATAGCCTCCATCAAATTCCCCATTTGAATCAAATTTTATTGCTTCGAGATTCGGGTTTTAAGGTAGATGAAATCAACGATGCTTTGAAACGGATCAATGATATTGAGTTTTTGGAAGCTACCTTAAATAAAAAAATTAAACAATTGAATCATGAGATTGACATTCAACAACAGAAAATTAGAAAAATAGAAGAGCAATTGAAATTGATAAAGGAGGAAAATAGAGTGATTAAAGGTACAGAAATTGATTTTGTTGTAAAAAATAGTTTGAAAGCCTTGGAGTTATATAAAGAGATTTTTGATATTGAGGTAGTAGAGGCAACTGATTATCCAGAAGGTAGTAATGAAGCTGTCTTTAATTTGTATGGGACAAGATTTCATATGCTGGATGAAAATCCGGAATATGGATTAAAAGCGCCTGATAAAGACCATCCAAATACAATTTGGTTTAATATAGCTGTAGAAGATATCGAAAAAACACATAAAACCGCTTTGGAAAATGGTTGCACAGAAATTCAGGGAATAACGAATATGATGAACGATGCAGTTAGTAATTCGATCTTTGTAGATCCCTTTGGTTATATGTGGATGTTGCATAAAATCAACATAAATTTAAGCTTTGAAGAAAGAATCAAGATCATTGAAGAAGAAATGAAATAAGCAAAATTAAATGTAATTATAATAATATTAAAACAAGAAAATGCTCTCAAATATAGTTTGGGAGCATTCTATCTTCTAAAATTTAAGAGGCAACATAATATGACATAGTAACTTGAACATGTAAAGAAAAATGTTGTATCGAGTCGGTATAATGATAACTGGAATATGTTACATTTACGAAGATTCAAAAACCAACCATATTGTGATGAGTATTAGGAAATATTCTGGTAAAATATATGTATAAATGAAATTGCGAATAATATGAGGAGGTTTATTATGGGTGAAATTAAAACAAAGCCAACTGATCATGATGTTGATAGTTTTCTGATGCGTGTTGAACCTGCAAAAAAAAGAATGGATAGTATAGAATTGAAAAAGGTATTTGATAGTGTAGTAAATGAAAAAGCTACATTATGGAATAACAATATGATAGGATACGGTTCTTATCATTACAAGTCTGAGAGAAGTAAACAAGAAGGTGATTGGCCATTAACAGGATTCTCACCACGAAAACAGAATATAGTTATATACATTATGTCAGGTGTTGGCAATTATAAAGAGCTGCTGGATAAACTTGGCAAGCACAAAGCCAGCTCAGGTTCATGTATATATATCAATAAAATCGAAGATATCGATCTTGATATTTTGAAAAAAATAATTTCAACCTCTGTAGCAGATATGAAAAAAATATACAATGTTGAATAAGGATGATTTTTGAACATACTGTCGGTTTACAAATATTGTTGACCTATCCCGAGAACGACGACATCAATAATGAAAACTATCTTTGTTGTTAATGGCAGATGTAGATATTTCTATATTAGCAAAAGTTCCCAGACATTATTTTCATCCAAAACCTAAAGTGGATAGCGCATTAATCGTATTAAAAAGAAAGCCTACAAAAATGGCATTTATAGAGCGAAAAAAATATAAAACCTTTGTAATGAAATGGGTTAAAAAAGAGTATGAAAAACTCTTTACAAAAAATCAATTTAATAAAGCTTTAAAACATGAGAGAATATATGATTTAAACAATATTACTTTCGAACAATTTTTATCGCTATTTAATAGTTATAAAATTTTTGACGGCTAAAACAAATGTTGTCACATGAAATAAATAGCAAGACAATAAGAATTTAAAATAGGATTTCTAAGTACGCTTCTTTAGGGGTGTGGGGAGCAATGTATTATAGTATCAACTCGATTTAGGTTTAAGGAATAAATATAAAAACAGCCTGCAACAGCTCCATGTTTGTTGCAGGCTACCAAATACTCTGTAGATATCAAAGTATAAGCAAAAAACTCAAAACTACTTCTAATCAAATCTAATGTCCGGATTCATCTCGGAAGGGCTCTTCCAATCAATTCCTACTGATTTTAATAATTTTTTCTTTCTCGCCCAGTAAATGTGGCAGCTTCCCATGCGCATTCCCATTTCATCAAGCTCTTTACCGATTTTATCTAGTTCAGGTTGTATCTTTTTAATAGCGTCTTTAAATTCTTGTGTTTCTTCAATAGGATCAATTTTCATGGCATTCACCTCTTATTATTATTTTATTATTTTTTAGACTTTATGATTTATCAATTAATTATCCATTTGTCAAATATATCTGCAGAAGCAATATTGTTTTCGTCCTTATCAATAATCAGTATGTAGTTTTTACCTGTTGCATTTATTACCTGATAACAGTGTAAAAACACTAGATTAGTGCCAACTGGCCCGGTAGGCTCAAATACCAATATACCTTCATCACGTGTTCTGTTTTTATCCTCTTTTTTAAATCTTTTGCTTACAAGTAATTTTTTACAAATAATAATTGCCTGATAAAACTAATAAAACTAATAAAACAATGTACTTCATATGGCCTCCTAAATTATGTATAATATTATGCTAAACCATTAAATTATACTGTATGTTGCCATTATTTACAAGCAATGAGTTGGTAGTCTCCATAATTGATTTATTTTATGCTAATCAGGCTTGTGTTTAATTGAATATTACAAAAACATTGCTAACAGTATTTGTTAAATATATAATGTTATATAGTAAAACAACAATATT
>JAAZLH010000172.1 GCA_012799415.1 Candidatus Epulonipiscium sp.
AAAAAAGTAATGAGTAGTTTCTTTTGAGTTTCAATATCACTTTTGAGATTTTGCAATTGCTTCATTAGCATCATTAGTCATTCGCTGAATATCTGTAGCCTCTAATTGAATATCAGCAGCTTTAACATTTTCTTCAACATGATCAAGTTTTCTAGCACCACATAATACATTGATAGAGGTACTTTGTGAAGCAGTCCATTGAATAACAAGATTTCCTAAGGTACAGTTATATTTTTCCGTTAAATCCTTCCATTTTGAAAGCATATCAACAGCTAGTTTTTGGTTTTCAGGTAGCCACCATGTTTTATTTTCACGTACTTCACCTGGTTTAACTTGATAACCTGCTTTTATTTTGCCAGTTAAAAGACCTTGTTCAATAGGGGAGTAGGTTTGAAGAGTAATATTATTGCTTTCACAAAAAGGCAATAATTCTTTTTCGATTCTTCGATCCAGTATACTATATTTTTCTTGGATTACATCAAGTTGACCATATTGAATATATTCTTTTAAATTATTAAGAGATACATTTGAGGCACCAATGGCACGAATTTTACCTTCTTTTTTCATTTTCATTAACTCATTCATAGTTTCTTCAATAGGCGTAAAGCCTGGCTCAACGCTTTGCCAATGAGTATAATAAACATCGATATAATCTGTATTCAAACGTTTTAAACTATACTCCAAGTCTCTTCTTATGCCTTTGGGTGATAAATCTCTGTAAACATGATAACCATCTTTTGAAAAATGCTTAGATCCATTTTTGTTATACCATTGTAAACCACATTTAGTAGAAAGGATTGCTTTATTTCTTCTATCTTTCAATGCCTTACCTACAACTTCCTCACTATGGCCAAATCCATATACAGGGGCTGTATCAATCCAATTAACACCATATTCTAATGATTTATGTATTGCCTTAATGGAAATATCATCATCATTTTCCCCCCACCATGTGCCTCCGCCTATAGCCCAAGCACCCATAGATAGTATTGGCGCATTTAAATCTGAATTTCCAATTCTCCGTAACTCCATTTATTACACCATCCTTTTATTATTAAAACGTTTTCTGATTTATGATTTACATGCTTCTTCTATTATAACCTTTACCCTCTCCCTTTATCAATGGCTGGCAGATAGAATACCAGTATTGACAGAGTAAAAGTTGTCACATAATATAATGATAAGAAAGCAATTACAAAACCAAAGTCACATATTGAATGATGAAATGCACTTACTTAACTAATATACATGTTTTCAATTATGAATATGTATATCTATAAACGAAGGACAAAAGTGAGAAAGGAGCATAGTTATGGAAAAGCTTAAAGTTGTATTTCATATTAGTGAGTCGAAAATGTGGAGGGTTCTACTGGCCAATATCAGGAATCTGATTAAAGATATGGGAAAAGAAAATATTATTATTGAAGTTGTTGCCAATGTTGTTGCAGTTGTAGATTATGTTCCTACTGACGATCAGGAGAATAAGGAGACATTAGAAAAAATAGGCCAGCTATCAAAAGTAGGAGTACACTTTACAGCATGTAGAAATTCATTGCTTGGAAATAATATAGAAGAAAGTATACTGCCTACCTTTGTTACTGTAGTACCTGCAGGTGTTACACAATTAGTTAAAAGACAATCAGAAGGGTACTCTTATATCAAACTATAAAAATGAGAATACTTTATTTTGCTAAATAACCTTTTTCAATAGAATCTTGAACCATAAACTCAATCGTTTCCCATAACTTAGGCATAGCATATTTCACCATCTCTAACCTTTTATATACTTTAGCACTTGTCACATTTCCAAGTTTCCAGGTGTGACCTTGGGTCATGTAATTCAGAATAAAAGGCTGGAACCGATCAATGGCCGCAGCATAGATAGCATCTGGTGTTTCCATGGCATCGAATTCTTCCCATAGTAAACGGTATTCAGTACCTTGATCTAGGGGAAGTAATCCAAATAATTTATCTGCTGCTTCTGTTTCTCTTAGAAGTTTATCTTCATTGGCTTTTTCATCAAAGGCAAAAGTATCACCTGCATATATTTCTACTAAATCGTGAAGTAGAGCCATTTTTAGCACTCTATTAATATTAACCTCTTTAGAATCGGCATATTCAGATAAGATCAATGCCATAACTGCAAAATGCCAAGAATGTTCTGCATCGTTTTCTTGCTTGGATTGATCTATCAATACATTCTGCCTAAGAATTGTTTTCATTTTATCAATTTCAATTAAAAACTGTAGTTGCTTGCTAAATCGTTCTTTATCCAAAAAAATTACCTCCTATTGTATGAAAGACCTATAAAAGTTTATTATACAATGAGGGGTAATTTTTTAAAAGGGGTATATATAGAGATATAATAATTAGTTCCCTTAAAGGAAGAAACTATTGATTTTATTTTAGAAGAGAATAAAATTAGTGGTTGACAACCTAGCTAGTATATATAGAGATTACTGTAACATCTTTCTTATATAAACCATACCCTAATAATAAGATGGGTTAGGGAGAGGTTATTATGAAGGCAGATGTAGTATTTGAAGGTGGAGGCGTAAAGGGTATAGGTATGGTAGGTGCTGTGTGTTATTTAGAAGAAAAGGGATATGTATGGCAAAGCATTGCTGGAACTTCTGCTGGTTCGATTATCGCAGCTCTCTTAGCCACAGGTTATCAAGGACATGAATTAAAAAAAATTTTATTAGATCTCAGTTATACAAGTTTTATGGATAAAACAAGATTACAGTCAATTCCTCTAATAGGGAAAGGATTAGGGATAGTATGCGAAAAAGGGTTATACGCTGGTGATGAGATCGAAATTTGGATGGAAAAACTTTTAGAGGTTACAGGAAAAACAAAATTTAAAGATGTGAGTATCAATGGTAAATCTAAGCTAAAGATAATAGCAACAGATATTACCAATCGAGAAATGTTAACTTTGCCAGATGATCTTATAAAGTATGGGATAGATCCTATGAGTTTTCAAATATCTAAAGCTGTAAGGATGAGCTGTAGTATTCCACTTTATTTTAAACCATATAAGTTAGTAAGTAGGGGGAAAGTGAGCTATATTGTAGATGGAGGAGTTACAAGTAATTTTCCTGTGTGGATCTTTGATACAAAGGAAGTTCCAAGGTGGCCAACCATAGGGTTTAAAATGATTGAACCACCTAGTCATACCTCCTTAGGCAAAACTGACATTATTTCTTTTGTTCTGGATATTGTAGGTACTGTTATTGAGCAGAATGAAACAAAATGTATGAAAGATTCTGATTCCGTGAGAACCATAGGAATTCCTTCAGCAGGAATTAAAACAACAGATTTCAATATATCACAAGAAAGAAGTCTAGAATTGTTCCGTGTAGGTTATGAAAAGGCAGAAGAATTTTATAAAACATGGTGTTTTGAGAAATATGTAGAGGCATTTAGGTCAAGATGAATCGGAGGATGGTTAGATTCTTACTGTGGATTCAATAGTTATGCAGAAAATTAATCTCCTATATAAAATAATTATGAATAAAATAATACTATGCTATAATAAAATCACTAAATAATAACTTCAAACTAGTTCAATTGTTTCACAGAGTTAGAGGAGAGATAAAATGAAGAAAACCATTGGGATTTTTGCACACGTAGATGCAGGAAAGACTACATTTTCAGAACAATTACTCTATTATACAGGAAGTATTCGAGATTTTGGAAGAGTGGATCATAAGAATTCCTATATGGATACAGATGAAATAGAAAAAAGAAGAGGTATTACTATATTTGCAGATCAGGGTATTTTTACTTTTAAGGAAGATACCTATTATCTAATAGACACTCCTGGGCATGTAGATTTTTCAGCAGAAATGGAGCGTGTAATTGGTATTTTAGATTATGCAATTCTGCTTATTAGTGGAAGTTCAGGAGTGCAGGCCCACACAAATACATTGTTCCGTATTTTGAAGGCTTATAAAATTCCCACTTTTTTATTTATCAATAAAGCTGATATGGAAGGTTTCCGATTAGAAACTATACTAGAGGATATAAGAAACAAGCTAACGGATGATGTTTTTCATATTAACTCCAGTGATGATATTTTCAAAATGGACAAGTTATTAGTAGAGTTTGTAGCAGAGCGAGATATGGAATTTATGGAAGCTTATTTACAAGAAAATAATACAACAACTCTTTTGCAACAAAGAATTATTAGTTTAATAAAAGAACGCAATCTTTTTCTTGCAATGAGTGGGTCTGCTTTAAAAGGAGTAGGAATTGATACTTTTATGGAAATGTTTTCAAGGCTAACACCAACTATTTACGAAGAAACAGAAAAGAGTTCTCACTTTGTAGGAAAAGTTTATAAGATACGTCATGACGAAAAAGGGAATCGAGTTACTTTTATCAAGGCTATGGCAGGGAATTTACAAATTAAAGATGAATTCATTTTTGAAGAAGGTGGAGAGTGTTATAGAGAAAAGGTCAATGAGATTCGTATTTATAATGGCAAAAAGTTTGAAAACCAAAATACAGTTTTTGCGGGAGATGTATTTGCTATTACGGGATTAAAAGCTCCCATTTGTGGAACTAATTTGGAAATAGGGAGCTCAATAAAGCGAGGGAGTGTAGATTACTACTTAGTACCTGCTCTGCAATCGAAAGTAAATATTTTGGATGGAACTAATGTTGTTACCTGTATAGAAAAGCTTCGTATACTAGAAGCAGAGGATCCAATGCTATCAGTGTTTTACCAAGAAGAAACAGGAGCTATATTAGTGAGCGTGATGGGGAAAATTCAATTGGAAGTTTTAGAACAGTTGATTGGTTCAAGGTTTGGCATCTCCATTAAATTTGAAAAACCTCAAGTGCAATACCGAGAAACCATTGCTTCACCCATAATAGGATATGGCCATTTTGAACCTTTACGTCATTATGCAGAAGTTCAATTAAGAATGGAACCAAATCCACGAGGTACTGGTATTACCTTTACAAGTGAATGCCATGTAGATAACTTAGCTACTAATTATCAGAATCTGATTAAGCATCATGTTTTTGAAAAAATTCATAAAGGGGTATTAACAGGTTCACCAATAGCGGACGTTAACATCGTATTACAAAATGGACGTGCGCATCTTAAGCACACTGATGGGGGAGATTTTAGAGAAGCTACTTATCGAGCAATAAGACAAGGACTTGAGAAGGCAGAATCAGTATTATTGGAACCATTTTATCAATTTGAAATAAATGTAGAACAGCCTTATCTTGGACGTGTGATATCAGATATACAAAAATTAAGGGGAACTTTCGAATCCCCTATTCATACTGACAAGAATGTTTATATTAGAGGGCGAGGCCCTGTTGCATCTTTTATGGATTATAGTACAGATTTAGTTTCTTTTACAAAAGGTAATGGAAACATCAGCCTATTGTTCCATGGTTACGATTTATGCATGAATGCCGAGGAAGTTGTTGAGCAGATAGGATATGATAAAGAGAGAGATATGGAGAACCCATCTTCATCTGTTTTTTGTGCTAAAGGAACATCCTTTGTTGTGCCTTGGTATGAAGCGGAAGATTATATGCATACTATTTAAGGCTGGATGGATAGTATTAGTCTTTCAGCGTATTTTTAAAAATCAACTATTTTATATGGGTACATATTTTTATAGTTATTTCACTCCATATTTTAGTTAATCATGTTTTATTACAATAAATAAATAAGAATGATGCCTTTACGAAACAAGGAGAGCATGTCACCTTTCATAGAATAGGACATATAATAAATCGAAGGTGTAATAGACTATATAGTAAAGGAGTGAAATTTATGGATAGCTGTTCTAATACAAGCTGTTTTGAACAATGTCAAAATTCGGTTCCATGTAAATGCCTTGGCTCGCTAGACTATATGAATCAATATCATAGATGTTTTCCAATCTGTAATTACCCTAATCCATCTATAAATAAGCCTGCATTAGATTATACTGTTTCTGTGCCAATTAACTTAGCAAAATCCTTGGAAGGGAAATATTACGTGGGTTATGCTGACAATCTTACCTTTGGAAAAGGTACTAGTGCTTGGGCGAGACTATATAATCCGCCAAACTCAGGAATAAACTTGCATGTGACTGTGTGGACTGTGACAGATGTATCAGAGGGTTCTTTTAGAGCTCAAATATGGTTTAACACAAATCCGCCAGGAACACCTCAGGATTCTACTCTGGTAACTCCTTCTAACCTTGCATATTGTCCTTTGCCACGCCCAAGAGTAAAATTACAATATGCAACAAATGTGGAAGGAAATCCGATTGGCGGCATTAAAGCTTTCGTTCGACGTGGCCAGTCCGAAACGACAGTGGTAGATGATGAACAAGGAAAATTTATATTTCCACCTGGCGGCTCTTTTCTCATTTTTTTATCTAATCCAGAAACACCTGACATATCAGCTTCAGGTAGAATAGCATTTGGTTGGTGGGAAGAGCCTATATGCTAGTAAAATTCAAGTAAAGATTAGAACTTATAATGTCTACAAAAGATAAATAGTAAATGCCCTATATTTGGG
>JAAZLH010000173.1 GCA_012799415.1 Candidatus Epulonipiscium sp.
ATTAGTTATAGAAATATCTGCTGATCCTGAATCGAGACAATTAAAATATCTTTTTTTGTGTCTTTTAAATAAACTTTTTACTCTGCACGTCACACCATATAAGGTTAGTTCTTTATTGTTAACAAAGGAGCTTTTATACTCTAAAAACAGAAAGCCATGTATACCAAACTAATTTGGCTACATGGCTTTCATTACAATTAATATCTGATTCAATAGCATTATAGATTATTTTATAAACCTTACAAAACGCTTTTTACCAATTTTCATCACATCATCATTGGCGACCTCTTTATTCATATCGTCGAATGTCAATTTTTCCTCATTTAACTGAACACCGCCTTGTTTTACAAGACGTATAAATTCACTTTTACTTTTTACAAAGCCCATCTCAATAAGCTCTGGAATTATATCATTGATACTTTTCTTTTCCACATCAATCAAAAGTTCAGGAATATCATCTGGAATGGCTTTTTTACTAAATGCAGTGTCATAATAAGTCATGGCTTTCTCTACATCC
This sequence comes from Candidatus Epulonipiscium sp., assembly GCA_012799415.1. Taxonomy (GTDB): domain Bacteria; phylum Bacillota; class Clostridia; order Lachnospirales; family JAAYNZ01; genus JAAZLH01. Next base: position 518 of record JAAZLH010000173.1, read on the forward strand.
TCAGAATTATGGTAAAGTCCTGTTATAATTTTAGCTAAACCATATTTAATATCTCTTGGATTTCTTCCTGCATCTAATTCAGCTTTAATTTTTTCTATTTCATCAGGATGTTCATCAGTAGTAAGCTCAAAATATTTAATAATTAACTCATCTGGAACCTCCATTACCTTTTTAAACATGACTTCCGCCGGCTCGCTAACTCCAATATAGTTCCCAAGGCTTTTACTCATTTTCTCTACACCATCTAAACCTTCTAGGATAGGCATAAAGATAGCAATCTGCTGCTCCTGCTCTAATGTCTTTTGAAGGGTTCTACCCATTAAAATATTAAAGGTCTGATCAGTCCCACCTAATTCTATATCAGCCTTCAATTCAATAGAGTCATAGGCTTGCATCAATGGATAAAAAAACTCATGTATTCCAATAGGGATTTGATTCTGATATCTATTTTGGAAGTCATCACGCTCTAAAATTCTGGCAACAGTAGTGGTTGCAGCAAGCTTAATGACATCTTCAAAAGTAAGTTTTGAGAGCCATTCGCTATTAAAACGTACTTCTGTTTTCTCGGCATCAAGGACCTTAAAAATCTGCTCACAGTAAGTTTTTGCATTTTCCTTTACTTGTTCATCTGTTAAAGCAACCCTACCTTTAGATTTTCCTGTAGGATCTCCAATTTTCCCCGTAAAGTCTCCAATAACGATAACTACACGATGTCCCAAATCCTGCATTTGCTTGATTTTTCGTAGTACAACTGCATGACCTAGATGAATATCTGGTGCTGATGGGTCAAGACCCAACTTAATAGTTAGCGGTTGATTCTTTTCATAGGATTTTTCAAGCTTTACAAGCAGTTCCTCTTCATTTACAAGGGTATGAACCCCTTTACAAATAATTCTCATCTGTTCTTTTGGTGTTAACATATTTAACATCTCCTTGAAATATTATTTTCAATATTTGCAAGGTCTATAAGAAGATAAAGCAGACAATAAAAAACTCGTCCCTTCGTTTCCAAAAGGACGAGATGACATCTCGTGTTACCACCTTACTTTATAAGCAACTCACATTGCTTACCTTATCAAGTACATCATCATAAGATGAGATACTTTAGCACAATAACGGGTGCAGGTTCCCGTCGCAGCCTACTAGGCAAAGCCGTTGGGTGCGAAGCTCCAAGATGTATTCACAATCACTATCCATGCACCTCTCATCAACCGGTTACTTTCTGTTTGGCATCCTGATTGCTACTCGTTCTTATCGCAGCCTTTTTCTTATACTCCGAAATGCAGCCTCGTGCAAATCTTCGTTTTGCAGATATTAAATTAAGCAAAATTATAACTTATTTTTTCCTTCTAGTCAATAGGTAAAGGATAAAGTAAACTACTACCTTTTGTCAAATTCTCCACTCCCTACTGTTTACTTTGTTCTCGCTGGCGCACCACTTCATATAGTAAAATGCTTCCTGCCACTGCTGCATTCAGTGATTCAGCTTTTCCTAGCATAGGAAGTTTAACAGCTACATCTGCCATTTTTGCTACTTCTTCTGTCAAGCCCCTTCCTTCATTTCCAATAAGAATACCGATCCCTCGATTTAAATTAATCTCATAAGGTGAAAGAGCTCCTTGTAAATGGGCGGCTAAAATTTGTATCCCATGATTCTGTAGTTCTTTGATTCCTTCTGATAAATTCACTCCTGTTAAAATAGGAAGATGAAAGATAGACCCCATGGTACTTCGAAGAACCTTGGGGCTATATAAATCTACAGTTCCTTTGGATAAAATCACACCTGTAGCTCCTGCTGCATCTGCAGTACGAATCAAAGTTCCAAGATTACCAGGGTCCTGCATTTCCTCAATCAATAACCAAAAATCTGTTTCTAATATATTTAGACTTGAAAAATCGTATTCTCTTTGCTCTATCATGGCTAAAATGCCTTGAGGTGTTTCTGTATCACTCATTTTTAAAAAAATAGAATCTGCTATTATAGAAGTGGAAGAAGAAATTAGTGATTGACAGGAAAAAACATGTTTGTTTAACCAGTCTTGATTTTCTTCCTTTTCATAAAAAGATGATTGAATAAAATATTCCCTCACTTCCCAATCCATAGGAATTTCTTCTATCATCTTTTTCCCTTCAACAATAAATAAACGGGTTTTATCCCGTTCTTTTTTTTTCTGTAAAGCCATTACTTGACGTACTTTTGTATTTTGAAGACTAGTAATCATATTAAACTCCTCTTTCTGTAAACACATAGCTTCTGTTTTTATCTCTAGGGAAAGTATAAAAAACTCAAATTTCAAATGTTCTAGGAAAATTTATAGAAAAACATATTTATAATCCTTTGCAACCCAAAAATATAAATCATAAGATATGTAGTCTCGCCAAATCTTCGTTGGATCCCATAACTACTAAAATATCTTCTTTATGCAAAACCACATCCGCCCTTGGCGATATATTAACTGTATCATGATGACGAATGGCCATAACATTAATTCCATATTTTGATCTGATATTTAACTCTTTTAAACTTTTTCCTACCCATTCCTGTAATGTGGCAATCTCTACCAAGCTATATTCTGAAGAAAGCTCAATATAGTCCAGAATATTATTAGATACTAAGTTACTAGCAATTCGGACTCCCATTTCACGTTCGGGGAATATAACTCGATCTGCTCCAATCTTTTCTAACACCTTTTTGTGCATTTCATTTTGGGCTTTTGCTAATACATATTTGACTCCTAACTCCTTCACTAGTAAAGTTGCCATAATACTGGATTGCATATTAGTTCCGATGGCAATGACAGCAACATCAAAATTGCGAATCCCTAAGGCCTTCAGTGTATCCATATCTGTAGCATCTGCCTGTACAGCATGAGTGACATAATCCGATACTTCTTGTATAACTTCCTGGCTTTTATCTACTGCTAGTACTTCATACCCCTTCTCCGCTAAGGTTTGTGCAACACTTTTTCCAAAACGTCCTAAGCCTAGGACAACGAAATCTTTATAGCGATGTTTCATTTTGTTCCTCCTTTATCCTACTAACACACGTTCTTCTGGAGATTTAATATCTCCTATATGTCGATCTTGTTTTAATGAAAATGCTAAAGCCATGGTCACAGGCCCTAATCTCCCTATAAACATAGTAACAGAAATAATTATTTTACCAAGGTTACTTAAGTTAGGGGTAATACCCAATGTAGATCCTACTGTTCCGAAAGCAGAAGTAGCTTCAAATAAAGCATCTAAAAAATTAACTTCTTCAGTAATAGTTAACAACATCGTTACACTAACAACAACTCCCAAGCTAATCATCATCACTGCCAAAGCTTTTTGAATGATATCTGATGGTATGGTTCTGTGAAAAACCTCTGTTCTAGGTTTCCCCTTAACAACAGACAATACTGTTAAGACAAGGATACCAAAGGTTACAGTTTTTACACCTCCTGCTGTTCCTGCTGGAGAGCCACCAATAAACATTAAAATAATCATCATAAATTTAGAAGCATCTTTCATTTTTGCTAAAGAGATTGTATTAAAACCTGCAGTCCTTGGAGAAACAGATTGGAATAAAGCACCTAATATTTGATTTTTAAACCCTGTATGCTGTAATGTAAGGGGATTACTCCACTCAGCAACTGCAAAAAAAGCAAATCCCAAAACAACCAATGCCAATGTCAAAACTAAAACTAATTTGGTATGCAAAGTCAGTTTTTGAAACCAATGTTTCCAAGTAAACTGGTTCTCAATCTCATGCTTTGTAGTCCTTAGTAAGTCTAACCAAACTGTAAAACCCAAGCCACCTAAAACAATCAACCCCATAATGACAACATTAATTAATAAATCTCCTTGAAAAGGCACAAGACTATCAGGACCAATCAAATCAAATCCTGCATTACAAAAGGCTGAAACAGCATGAAAAATAGAAAGATAAATTCCCCATCCTATCCCCTCCTCTATATACAACGGGATAAATCGTAGAGATAAGAAAAAAGCAGCAATCCCCTCTACCATTAAAGTCCCAATAATAATACTTTTGGTTAGTCGAACGATCCCAGATAAAGAGTTTTGATTGAGAGCTTCTTGCATAACTAAACGTCCACGCAATGTAATTTTCTTCCCCATAATAATAAACAATGAGGTGGCTAAAGTCATGAAACCTAGCCCTCCTATCTGGATCAGTACAATAATCACAGTTTTTCCAAATAAGGTCCAATGTTCTAAGGTATTTACCACAACCAAACCCGTAACACATACTGCAGAGGTAGCTGTAAAAAGAGCATTGATAAATCCTATTTTCTCATTATTTTGACTCGCCATTGGTAAATTTAACAAAATAGCTCCTAGCAAAATTACTGCAAAAAATCCTAACACTAAAATTTGTGTTGGGTAAAAACCAAATATCTTATGAGGATTTTTTTTCTTCTTTGTTTGTTCAAGCCTTTTTATCATTGGATTTTTTCCCGCATCCTTTCCTAGGTAAAACTTTTGATATTTTGATTATATCATAAGATATCATTTAATCTAGTTGATTTTTTTGATAGGAAAATTTTAAATTACTGTATAGATAAGTAACCCCATAAATCTAAATACTTTGCAATAAACATCTATATTTGCTTCCTTTAGGACTTCTCTCTTATTCTCTCTTCCTAATTTCTAATCAAGCTCTTCCTAAAAATTCATTACCTTTTATTTAGGAAAAGTGCCAAAACAAACTTTTTCAAGTGAACC
>JAAZLH010000174.1 GCA_012799415.1 Candidatus Epulonipiscium sp.
AAAGGAGTTCTAAGGTAGCTCGAGTACGCATAGGCCCTTACTCCAGAGTGCTTTGGCTTATGAGTGTGTATATCTATATAAGAGATCCACAATAAAATCTATTTTGGGGAAATAAGGGTTAAAAAAATTGCTTTTTTTGATAAAACATGATTAAATAAAAAGAGAAAAGGCAAGAAAATAGGATAGAAAGAAAGGTAGGAATAAAAGTGAAAAAAATTAAGGTGATGAGCGTATTTGGCACTAGGCCGGAAGCCATTAAAATGGCTCCCTTGGTAAAAGAATTAGAAAGCACCCCAGAAATTGAAAGTGTTGTATGTGTAACAGCCCAACACCGGGAAATGTTAGATCAGGTATTGGATATTTTTAAAATCCAACCAGATTATGATTTAGACATTATGAAAGATAAACAAACTCTTACGGATATTACCATGCGGGCTCTTAAGGGGTTAGAAGAAGTAATGCAAGAAGCAAAGCCTGATCTTGTATTGGTTCACGGAGATACCAGTACAACTTTTGTAGGAGCGCTGGCAGCTTTTTATCAAAAGATTCAGGTAGGCCATGTGGAAGCAGGACTTCGTACCTTTGATAAATATCAACCTTTTCCGGAAGAGATGAATAGAAAGCTTACAGGCTCTTTAGCAGACCTTCACTTTTCACCTACTCGTTTGGCTAAGGAACATTTATTAGCAGAAGGAATTAGTGAAGATATTATTTATATTACGGGAAACACGGCTATTGATGCATTAAAAATTACCATTCAAGAGGAATATACATTTAATGAGCCTATATTAAACACAATTTCTTTTGATGAGAGACGTGTTATTACAATGACTGCTCACCGTAGAGAAAATCTCGGCGAACCCTTGGAAAACATTTGCAGATCTGTATTGCGTCTTGTAGAAGAGTATGAGGATATAGAAGTTGTTTATGCTGTACATAAGAATCCCATTGTGCAAAATACGGCCAAAAAGTATTTAGGAAATCATCCGCGGATCCACCTACTTGATCCTCTAGATATGAAAGATATGCATAATTTATTACAAAGATCCTACTTGGTGCTTAGTGATTCCGGTGGTCTGCAAGAAGAAGTGCCTTCTATGGGGAAACCTGTACTTGTTCTTAGAAATGTAACAGAACGTCCAGAAGGTGTAAAGGCAGGCACCTTGAAGTTACTGGGAGTTGAAGAAGAAAATATATATCAAGGGACTAAAGAACTATTAGATAATGAAGAGAAGTATCAAGACATGGCCCAAGCCGTAAATCCCTTTGGTGATGGGGAAGCATCAGCACGAATTGTAGAAGCTATTTTACATGCGTTTGGTGTAAAAAAAGGAAAACCAGCAGATTTTTATCCCCTTTTCTAGACAAAAGGTGGCAATCTATGTATAATAAAGAGATGATAGGGAGGTTTGCGCATGAAGAAGAAGGCAGAAATGATGAGGATGTTTTCACTTGTGACCCATATGGGTTTGATGATGGCCCTTCCTATTATCGGCTGTATTTGGCTTGGAAGTTTTTTAGATCGCAAACTAAATACAGGCGTTGTTTTTCTTATTATATTTACAGTATTAGGTGTATTTAGTGCTTTTCGTAACTTATTTATGTTAGCACAGCAACCCCAAGGAAAATCAGATCCAAAGGAGGAGGACCCAAATGAATAAATCTTTTTTTCAAACCTTACAGTGGCAACTCAGCCTACGGATGATGGGGGCTGGAGTGGTGATAGGTATTATTGGAAGTTTTTTTGTTAAGGATCTATGGCCTTTTTGGCTGGGGATGATTACAGGAACAATTTGCTCTGTTGTGAAAATCTATATGATGGAAGCTAGTATTAATAAGGCTTTACAAATGGATAAAAAACAAGCTAATTTATATACTAACGTTCAGTATATTTTGCGCTATACACTAACAGCAGGTGTCCTTATTGTCCTTGCTATCACTCAACCACCTATTGCTATTTTAGGTGGAACCATTGGTCTTTTTACAATGAAAATAGCAGTATATATCTATCAATTTCAAGAAAATAAGAATAAAAAGATTAAAAAGGCCAAAGAATCTGTACAAGAGTGAAAATATAGAAATTCTTTGATTAAAAAAAGAAAGGAGGTATGACATGGATTTTCATAATCATAATTTATGGGCCATTCACATAGGTGAACATGAATTTTGGATTACAAACACCATTATGAATACATGGATTATCATGGGAGTCTTAATTTTACTTGCCCTTGCAGTACGCTTTAGCTTAAAGCGATTTGAATCTACTCCAAAGGGATTTCAAAATGCTGTGGAGGCTCTTGTAGAGATTTTTCGAAATTTTACCATTAGTACTATGGGAGAAAAGAATAAGCGTTTTTCAGCCTATTTTGGCTCCATTTTTTTGTTTATTATGTTATCTAATTTATCTGGCTTGGTAGGCCTTCGGCCGCCAACAGCAGATTTAGCTACAACCTTAAGTTTAGCATTATTAACTTTTGTTATGATTCATTATTATGGTATTAAAACCAAAGGAATTAAAGCATATCTAAAAGGGTATTTTGAGCCTTTTGCTTTCTTATTTCCCATTAACTTGATGGGGGAATTAGCTACACCTGTTTCTCTTAGTTTTCGTCTCTTTGGAAACTTACTGGGAGGAACGATTATTATGACATTGTATTATTCTATTCCATTTTGGCCCATGAAACTTGGGATTCCTGCAGCGTTACATGTATATTTTGATATGTTTTCTGGTATTTTACAGACTTTCATTTTTGTAATGCTCAGTATGACTTTTGTAGCTGGGGCTTTGGAAGAGTAATGAAATGATATAAAATATAAAGGAGGTTTTCTAATATGGAAAACATTGATGGAGGAGCATTTATTTTAGGACTTTCAGCATTAGGAGCAGGGATTGCTATGATTGCAGGTTTAGGCCCTGGAATTGGGCAAGGATTTGCAGCAGGAAAAGGAGCAGAAGCCGTTGGACGTCAACCAGCAGCCCAGGGAGATATTCGAACCACTATGTTGCTTGGACAAGCGGTTTCAGAAACAACAGGTATTTACAGTTTGGTTATTGCTATTATTTTGTTGTTTGCTAATCCACTGATTGGAACCTACGTTAAATTTTTACAGCAAGTAAAATAAAGCAGCTAGAATTGTAGTGCAGTAAAGGAGGGACCAAATCCTTGGAAGAAGCAGGAAAAATATTGGCCTTGGATCTACAGTTTGTATTTGAAAATGCATTTTTAATTATCAATGTGCTTTTATTGTTTATAATCTTATGGAAATTGCTTTTTCAGCCTGTACAGGACTTTATGGATAAGCGTAGTAAAGGAATTGCTGATCAATTAGAAGATGCCAAAATAAAAAAGGCTCAAGCAGAAGCATTACACCTTGAATATAAGGAGAAGATTGCTCAGGTTCAACAAGAGGCTACAGCTATTTTGGAAGCAGCTAGAAAAAGAGGACAAGAGCAAGAAGCTTTACTATTAACACAAGCAAGAGAAGAAGCAGAGAAAATAAGAGTGAGAGCTCAAAAAGACATCCAAAGAGAACAAGAAAAAGCAAAAGATAATATGAAAAAAGAAATAATTGATATCGCCTCTATTATGGCTAGTAAAATCGTTGAACAATCCTTAGATGAACAAAAGCAAAAACAAATCATCGATGAAGTAATAGGAGGATTGGAGGACGTACAATGGCTCAACTAATCGAGAGTCGCTATGCCACTGCTCTTTTTGAATTAGCTTACGAGACAGGTCAAATAGACCGGATGGAAAAAGAAGTGGTACAGCTTATAGAAATTTTAGAACAAGAGAAAGAATTTATGAATGTTTTACAGCACCCCCACCTTACACAGGAAGAAAAGGTTTCTCTTTTGGAGCAAGTTTTTGATAATCATATTAATAAAGAACTAAAAGGCTTACTAGTGATTATGGTGAGGAAGAATAGACAAGCTCATATACAGGGGGTCTTATCTTTATTTTTAGAAAAAATTCAGGAGGGTAAAGGGATTGTTACTGTAAAAGTAATATCAGCAATACCCCTATCCCAAGAGCAGAAAAATAATTTACAAAAAAAATTACATACAAGCTTACAAAAACAGGTTCAATTAGAAACAGAAGTAGATGCTACTTTAATTGGTGGACTCATACTTCAAGTTGGAGATAAGAGGATAGATCAGAGCCTGGCTGGGGAGTTAAAAGCATTCAACCAGCATCTGCATACTTTGCAGCTTGTATAAAAAGGAGTGTAGCTCAGTTATGAATCTCAGACCTGAAGAAATCAGTGCTGTCATCAAAGAGCAGATTAAAAATTATCAAACAAAAGTAGCCATAGAAGAAGTAGGAACCGTTATTCAGGTTGGGGATGGGATTGCTCGTATTCATGGATTAGAAAAAGCCATGGCAGGAGAACTATTAGAATTCCCTGGTTCTATCTATGGAATGGCACTTAACTTAGAAGAAGATAATATAGGGGTAGTACTCCTTGGCTCTGATCAAGAGATTAAAGAAGGAGATATGGTTAAGTCTACAGGTAGAGTAGTAGAGGTACCTGTAGGTGATGCTTTAATTGGACGAGTTGTGAATGCTCTGGGTCAGCCTATTGATGGCAAAGGCCCAATCCATACAAACAAGTATCGTCCTATTGAGAGAGTAGCCCCAGGGGTTATTAGTAGAAAATCAGTAGACACCCCTCTACAAACAGGAATCAAAGCTATTGACTCTATGGTACCCATTGGACGTGGGCAAAGGGAGTTAATTATTGGTGACCGTCAAACGGGAAAAACAACTTTAGCCATTGATACGATTATCAATCAAAAAGGACAAGATGTTCTTTGTATTTATGTAGCTATTGGACAAAAAGCGTCTACAATTGCCCAAATTACCAAAAAACTAGAGGAGTTTGGCGCCATGGACTATACGACCATTGTAGCATCTACTGCTAGTGAGGTAGCTCCATTACAATATATGGCACCTTATGCAGGATGCTCTATGGGAGAAGAGTGGATGGAGCAGGGTAAAGATGTATTGATCATCTATGATGATTTATCCAAGCATGCGGTAGCTTATCGTGCGATGTCTTTGCTTCTTCGAAGACCACCAGGACGAGAAGCTTATCCAGGAGATGTTTTTTATCTTCACTCTCGTCTTCTTGAACGTGCAGCAAGACTATCAGATGAATTAGGTGGTGGCTCTCTAACAGCATTGCCTATTATCGAAACTCAAGCTGGTGACGTATCAGCTTACATCCCAACTAACGTAATCTCTATTACAGATGGACAGATCTACTTAGAAAGTGAGCTTTTTAATGCAGGGGTTCGGCCTGCTATTAATCCAGGACTTTCTGTATCACGAGTAGGTGGAGCAGCACAAATCAAAGGAATGAAGAAGGTAGCAGGACCGATTCGTGTAGAGCTTGCTCAATATAGAGAATTGGCAGCCTTTGCTCAATTTGGATCGGAGCTTGATAAATCCACTAGAGATCGGTTAAGCCAAGGGGAAAGAATTATGGAAATTCTAAAGCAGCCCCAATATCAACCTATGCCTGTTGCTCATCAAGTACTTATTTTATATGTGGTGACTCAAAAGCATATGATGGATGTTCCACTACAAAAAGTACGTCAATTTGAAACAGAGTTTTTACAATTTATTGAGCTTAAGTATTCACATATACCAGCAACGATAAATCAAGAAAAAGAAATGTCCGAACAAATAGAAGAAGAAGTAAAACAAGCCATAGAAGCTTTTAAAAAAGAATTTTTATAAAATATAAACAAAGAGGTGTGTACTCTCATGGCCACTATGCGAGAAATAAAACAGCGGATCAAAAGTGTGAATAGCACAAAGCAAATTACTAAAGCCATGAACCTCGTATCTGCTGCAAAACTGCAACAAGCAAGGGGTAAATTAGAACAAGTACGCCCCTATTTTAATGAAACTCAAACCATCATTAGCACGATTTTAAAATATAGTGAAATATTAGATCATCCTTATTTTACAATTCGTGAAGGAAAGAAAAAGGCTTATATTGTCCTCACAGCAGATCGTGGGCTTTGTGGGGGATATAATGCTAATGTATTTAAAGAATTGTTGACACAGGTGCAGGGAGAGGAAGATATATCTATCTTCAGTGTAGGGAAAAAGGGAAAAGATTTTTTTCAGAGGCAAGATTATCATTTGTTAGCAGAATATCAAGCCATATCAGAAGATCCCACTTACTCGGATGCAGCCAAAATAGGAGAGTTGGCTATTCAGCTCTATAACGAAGGAACGATTGATGAATTACATTTAGTTTATACATCCTTTGTATCTACCATCCAACATGAACCTGTCACCCTTCAACTGCTTCCCTTGGATCCAGATGTTTTTGTGCAAGAAACCAAAGAGAAAGCGCCATTGATGAGGTATGAGCCTAGTGCTGAAACTGTCCTTGGATATATCATTCCTAAATATGTCAATAGCCTAATCTATGGTGGACTTGTAGAAGCTTCCGCAAGTGAACAAGGAGCCAGAATGACGGCCATGGATACAGCAACAGAAAATGCCAATACCATGATTGAAGATTTAACTCTTGCATATAACCGGGCGAGACAAGCAACAATTACTCAAGAATTATCGGAAATCGTAGGTGGGGCGGAAGCATTACAGTAAAGGAGTGAAACCTATTCATGGGAGAAAGAAATAGCGGTAAGATTATACAGATTATAGGGCCTGTTCTAGATATTAAATTTTCTGTAGAACAGCTCCCAGCTTTATATAATGCAATTGAAATTAAGACACAAACAGGGGAGACCCTTACAGTAGAAGTTGCACAACATTTAGGTGATGATGTGGTTCGTTGTGTAGCTATGTCTTCTACAGATGGTTTGGTTCGTGGAATGGAAGCCGTAGATACAGGCAAACCCATTACTGTACCTGTAGGAAAAACAACATTAGGGCGTATCTTCAATGTAGTTGGTGAACCTATTGATAACAAGGAAGCGCCAGATGCAGAAGAATATTGGCCTATCCATAGAGAGGCTCCGAATTTTGAAGAACAATCTACAGAAACAGAAATTTTAGAGACAGGTATTAAAGTTGTTGATTTACTTTGCCCCTATTCCAAAGGTGGAAAAATTGGCCTTTTTGGTGGAGCTGGGGTAGGTAAAACAGTATTAATCATGGAACTCATCCGTAATATTGCTACAGAACATGGAGGTTTCTCGGTGTTCGCAGGAGTTGGAGAGCGAACGAGAGAAGGAAATGATTTATACTATGAGATGATGGAATCAGGGGTTTTAGATAAAACCACTATGGTATTTGGGCAAATGAATGAGCCGCCAGGAGCTAGAATGCGAATTGCATTAACAGGCTTAACCATGGCAGAATATTTCAGAGATAAAGGTGGACAAGACGTTCTTCTTTTTATCGATAATATTTTCCGTTTTATTCAGGCAGGTTCAGAAGTGTCTGCCCTTCTTGGGCGGATGCCATCAGCAGTAGGATACCAGCCTACATTGGCTACGGAAGTAGGAACGTTACAAGAACGAATTACATCAACTAAGACAGGATCCATAACATCAGTACAGGCCGTATATGTGCCTGCTGACGATTTAACTGACCCGGCTCCTGCTACAACATTTGCTCACTTAGATGCAACAACGGTATTATCAAGGGCGATTGTAGAACAAGGGATTTATCCTGCGGTTGACCCTCTAGATTCTACATCAAGAATTCTAGATCCATTTATAGTAGGTGAAGAGCATTATGCAGTAGCACGAGGTGTTCAAACAATTTTACAAAGATACAAAGAGCTACAGGATATTATTGCTATATTAGGAATGGATGAATTATCTGATGCAGATAAAGTTGTGGTCAATCGTGCAAGAAAAGTACAACGGTTTTTATCACAGCCTTTCTTCGTAGCTGAAACCTTTACAAGTATGGAAGGAAAGTATGTGCCTTTAAAAGAAACCATTCGAGGATTCCAAGAAATTCTAGATGGAAAGCATGATGATTTGCCAGAAAATGCTTTCTATATGGTAGGAACTATTGAAGATGCGGTGCAAAAGGCTAAAGAGCTGGAGTAGGTGAAAAAATGGCAGAACAAACTTTTAATTTGCAAATTATGACCCCTATGGGGGCCTTTTATCAAAAGCCCGCTCAGCGTATTATTGTCACAACGACAGAAGGGGAAATGGGAATTTTACCTGGACATGAACCTACTACTGCAATCTTGAATATTGGTGCAATTGATATGCTAGGGGATCAAGGCGAGACAAAGACTGCCGTTGTTACGGGAGGATTTATTGTTGTCTCAGAAGATGAAGGAGTTCGTATTTTTGCAGATACGGCAGAATGGCCGGAAGATATCGATATAGCACGTGCAATAGCTGCAAAAGAAAGAGCAGAAAGACGTTTGCAAGAAAAGGCAGCGGACGTAAATATGGCGCGGGCGGAAGCAGCTCTTCGTAGAGCTCTTATTCGTATTGAAGTTGGACAAAAATCACATAAATAAAATTCAACTTGTACAAGCAAAGTTTAGTTCCTTGTAACAAGTTGAATTTTGCTAGTTTTAAACAAAACACCTGCCAAGGCAGGTGTTTTTAATATTTATTCTTTAAAATTCAGTGGATTTGATTTTGTAGCATAGATATGCTATAAAAAGTATAAAGCTAAATGAAGATCTATATAAAATGTGATAGAGAAATAGAAGGAGGAAGATATGCAACAAGAAGATAAATTACAACAATATTTACAGCAAGGAATTTTAGGTACACCAGAACTTAAGAGAGAGGAAAGACAACAATATCTTGGGCAATTCAGAGAACGGGTGTTAAAGATCATGAGGCAAAACGAACTGAGAGATCCTCGCTATATAGATGGTATGATTAAGGCCTTTGATGATCCACGGGCTTATCGTCTATATATACGCACTGATGAACAGTTACAGGGTACTTTGGAATTTTCCAAATTAACTAGAGCAGCTCAGAGTAAAAAGCTTCCTTTTTCCTTTGTAGATAGAGCTACTTATCAGGGAGATATTGCTATTGTTCTTGTTGCAGAAGATGCTGTAGATGAGGTGGGTATAGAAATTAAAATATCAGATTTGCCTCTAGCATTTTATCAACATCTTGGAAAAACCATTTGTAAAGATTGCTATGAAAAAATACAAAAAGAATTTCCTGTTTATGAAGGAAAATTTAAGAAGGCTGGATTTTGGCAAAAGCTCTTTGGTTATCAGTGCCCCATAGAAGAGGAACATAGAGGTACGACTTAACTTACAAACTTTACCTAGGGATGAAAAACTTATCATTGAATATTTTCCCACCCAAAGGTCCATACTTTATCTATAAAATACTTTATAGATAGGAGGAAATATTCAATGAAAAAATGGGCAGGAGTAGGTATCATCTGTAGCATATTAAGTCTCATTATCTTCTACATGGCCCCTAGAGAGATTAAAGAAACTCAGTTTGTAACAGCTTTTGAAGAAGCAGGTTGCCAAATGCTACAGACTAATATTCATACTTGGGGGAAACTTAGTGATGGGCTATGGGAGTATGATGAAATGGAAGCAGAGGTTCTACGTATATCCAAAGAACTTGGGATTGAAAGTATAGGTATGATAGAAAAGAAGGAAAACGAAAATATTCGAGAATATTTAATCATTCGTTCTTCTCCATCTGCTAAAACAACGATTCAAATAGAGTCTATTCAAAATGAGGAAAAGATAGAGACATATGCAATTATTGACATTATTTTATATGAAGGCTTTGAAGGTGCCTTACATTTTAAAGAAATCTCTAAAGGAGTTTTTGAAAAATGGGAGGTGACTCCAACATCTCATGTGACAATGACAGGTACCTATGCAGGGATGATGGATTTGAAAGAAAAAAAAGAAGTTGCTCATTCTATTATGCAAGCACTTGGTGCTAAGGTTCATGATACTTTTGAGACAAATCAAATTTATAATCAATATGGTTATACCCCTATGGTAGAAGAATGGATTCAAGTAGGAAATCATAAAGTAAATGTAGACTTAGCACTAAGGTACAATGAATATGAGAACAATACCTACTTATATTTAGCGACTCCAATGATTACAGTCGAATACTAGCAGAAAGGAAGAAGGCTTGTGGCAAGATTACTCGTTGATAAAAGTCCTCCTCTTCGAGGAACGGTTAGAATTAGTGGATCTAAAAATTCAGTATTGCCTATTTTGGCAGCCACCTTATTAGCAGAAGAAAAAAGTATTATTGAAGAAATTCCACGCTTACAAGATGTGTCTATTATGCAAGCTTTATTAGAAAGCGTAGGTGCAAAGACCTATTGGAATGAAAACACAATGGAGATTAATGTAAACACATTAACTCAGTATGAAGCGCCTTATGAATTGGTAAGACAAATGAGAGCCTCTTTTCTTATTATGGGACCTTTGTTGGCTCGGTTAGGAAGAACGAGGATTCCATTGCCTGGTGGATGTGCCATTGGAAGTCGTCCAGTAGATCTACATCTAAAAGGTTTTGCGGCCTTAGGTGCAGAGATCACTCAAGAAAGGGGATATGTACAAGCAAAAGCGGATAAATTAATTGGAGCAAAAGTTTATTTAGATTTTCCTAGTGTTGGTGCTACAGAAAATATTATGATGGCTGGAGTTTTAGCAGAAGGACAAACAGTGATAGAAAATGCAGCTGTAGAGCCGGAAGTGGTTGACCTAGCCAATTATCTTAATGCTATGGGGGCTTTGATTAGAGGTGCAGGGACAGATACAATTAAAATTGTAGGAGTGCCATCATTACGAGGGGTTACTCATAGTATTATTCCTGATCGAATTGAAGCAGGTACTTTTATGGCTGCAGCAGCTATTACAGGAGGGGATCTATATTTAGAAAATGTTCTAAGTATTCATTTAAATCCAGTGATTGCTAAATTTAAAGAGGCAAATATTCAAGTAGAAGAAACTGAAAATGGACTTCATATTTTTTCACAAGGAGATATACAGGGAACAGATATTAAAACATTGCCTTATCCAGGTTTTCCAACAGATATGCAGGCTCAATTAATGAGTTTAATGAGTATTGCAAAAGGGAATAGCGTAATTACAGAAACTATATTTGAAAACCGTTTTATGCACGTAGCAGAACTCAATCGAATGGGGGCAGATATAAAAATTGAAGGCAGAACGGCTATTATCAATGGAGTTCCTATTTTGACGGGTACACAAGTGAGGGCTAGCGATCTTAGAGCAGGTGCAGCGTTGATTCTAGCAGGTTTAATAGCGGAAGGTACTACAGAAATTCAAGATATTTATCATATTGAAAGAGGATATGACAATATCGAAGAAAAATTAAGAAAAGTAGGTGCTCGCATTCAACGAATTGATATTTAACCGATACAAGTGATAAGTGTAGCTTGTATTGGTTAAAAAAGTGCTATTTTTTCATGCATGTCTCAATACTTCTTTTCATATACATATATAGATATCCACGCTCAAAATCAAATTTATCGCAGACTATATATATCATAAACATGCCCAGGTTGTTTTTGGATTGCTTATTTAAAAGCTAAAAGTCGCACTAGTTATGATATATATATAGCTCACTTAGCCGCCCATTTGTTTTAGTGGCTATGAAGCTGGATATTTATTGAAGGAAAAAGAAAAAGGGCTGATTTTAGCAACAGAAAGGAGGACATACTTGAAAAAAATAGGCACTATTTTTTTAGCTATGATGATGATTCTCTTTCTCCTTCCTGTACTAGTTACTTGGACACTTAAGCCAGAGGAATCTCAGCTGGAGGAATTACTTGTAGAACCAATCTATACAGGAAATAACATTAAAGTACAGAAAAAAGAAACTGGAGAAATTATAACTTTAGATTTTGAAGAGTATATAAAAGGTGTAGTAGCCGCTGAAATGCCAGCGAATTTTGAAGAAGAGGCCCTTAAGGCACAGGCTGTTGCAGCCCGTACCTATGCATTGCGTAGGATCTTAGAACGAGATAATCAACCCCTTGAAACAAGACCTCCCTATCATATTACGACAGATTTTCGCACAGGACAAAGTTATTTAAATATGCAAGAGCTGAAAGAAAGATGGGGAGAGACTAATTTTTATACTTATTATGAAAAGGTAGCGAAAGCAGTAATTGCCACCCAAGGAGAAATTATGGTATATGAAGAGGAGCCTATAGAAGCTGTTTTTCATTCTACTAGCGCAGGCATGACCCAATCTGCAAAGGATTTATGGACCATGGATTTGCCTTATTTACAAAGCGTAGATAGTATTAAAGATGTACAGGCACCTTCCTTTCTACAGCAGATGGAGTTTACTGTAGAAGAATTTTTGGAAAAGGTTGTTGAGGCTATTCCTGAGATTGTAATTGGTAAAGAAGATGTTACAAAGCAAATGCAGATTATCGAAAGAAATCCTGCTGGCTATGTCAAACAAGTACAAATTGGAAATCAAATTTTGACGGGGCAAGACTTAAGGGGAATATTAGGCTTAGCTTCTAATCATTTCACTATTGAGGAGACAGAGCAAACTATTTCTTTCTTAACGCAAGGTTATGGGCATGGAGTAGGAATGAGTCAATATGGTGCCCATTACATGGCGCAAGAAGGTAAGGATTATCGAGAGATTCTTCAACATTATTATCAAGGAATTCAAATAGAAAAAATGCAAAAGTATGAATAGAGAAAAACACCTCCGGCAATACTATGACTGGAGGTGTTTGGAAATTGAGAAAAGACAAATTTAAACAATGGACGAATCAAAAAGGGTTTTATACAATTTTATTTTTATGTGTTGTAACCGTAGTAGGAACATCAGGCGTGATTACAACACGAAATTTGAGAAAGCTAAAAAACAATCAGGAGACCCAAGAGTATGTAGATTTAGATGCAGAATTTGGAGATTTTGACCTCTTACCTGTGGATGACATGGGAAGTGGTGAAGGACGCCTAACTGTAGGACCAGAAGAGGCAGCTAAAACGGATGTAGGGATGGCCGAATCAGAAGAAGTTGAAAATGTAGCAGAAGTAGATGAAGAAAAATTATTAGATTTTGCGCTAGAGGTACCACCGAACCCAGAAGAACAATCTGTGGGTCAGGTTGCAGAGGCAGATAATTTAGAAATTCAGGAAACCAGTACGACAGCTAAGGTGAGTGGTGAAGAAAAACTAGCATCTAATGCAAGCGAAGCCGACAATCCACCGAATTCAGAAGCAAATGCAGTAGCTAAAGATAGTAATCCAGTGGCAAATAGGGATAATCAAGATGTATTTTTACCCTACCAGTCTGGAGATGTTATGCAATGGCCTGTAGAAGGTGAGGTTGTAATGGCATTTAGTACAAAAAAACCTGTTTTTGATAAAACCTTAGAACAATTCCGTACCAATTCTTCTATTAGTATTGCGGGGCCACAAACTACCCAAGTACGAGCCACAGCTTCAGGAATTGTAGAATCCGTTACTACCAATCCGCAAACAGGAGTGACTGTTGTCATTGATCATGGAAACGGATGGAAAACTACATACGGCCAATTACAAGATAAGGTCGTTGTAAAAGAAAATGAAGTCGTAGCAAAAGGAAAAGTAATTGGAGGTATTGGAAAGCCTAGCCAATATTCTGTACTTCTAGGAGAACATTTATATTTTCAAGTCACTAAAGATGGTGAGCCTATAGACCCGTCTTTAGTGTTAGTGGAATAATACAAAAAGAGCAGATGAAAGTATTCATTCTGCTCTTTTTGTATTATAAAGATAAAACAGTAAGAAAATGATAAAAAAATACTTCACAGCTATTGGTAGTGAGCCTATGCTAACAAAAGAAGAATATACTCATTATATGGAAAAATTGAATCAGAAATGATGAAATCGTGAAAATAGCTAAGTGATTCCCAATATTTAAATGCAAAGAAGGAATATAAATGTAATTTTCCCCATATATATAACTAAGTGTTTTTATAAGGGGGGCCACTTCTTTGAAAGAATATATAGAAGAAAGAGCCGTAGAGATTGCAAATTTTATTATTGAGTCCAATGCTACAGTAAGAGAAACAGCTAAAAAGTTTGGTATTAGCAAAAGTACAGTACATAAAGATGTAACGGAGAGACTAGAAAAAATCAACCCAAATCTAGCATTAGAAGCTAGACAAGTGCTCGAACTGAATAAATCGGAGAGGCATATACGAGGTGGCTTAGCCACAAAGGAGAAATATATGACTCTATCCAAGAGCAAACGCCCTCATACATTTTAAAAGTATGAGGGTTTATTGTTTAAATTATAAAAAAACCTTTCAAAATGGGCGGTTTTTCGATATAATGGAAGAAGCGTATAAAATAGGTCATCAGAAGCAGAATGATATTAAAAAGGCCTTGAAAATAAAGATATGAGTAAAAAAGCCTATATAGAAGAAAGATAAAGTAGTCGATAATAATAAAAGACGTACAAAGGAGAATGAGGTATGTTTGCATCAGATATTGGGATAGACTTAGGGACAGCCAGTGTGTTGATCTATATTAAAGGGCAAGGTGTTGTACTTACAGAGCCATCAGTTGTAGCTATTGATCAAAATACAAATCAGATCTTAGCAGTAGGAGAAGAAGCAAGGAGAATGCTTGGACGAACGCCAGGTAATATCATAGCCATTCGTCCTCTGAAGGCAGGAGTGATTTCTGATTATGAAATTACGGAGAAAATGATTAAGTATTTTATTCAAAAAGCCGTTGGTAGAAGAATGAGAATTAGACCTAGGGTAGCAGTTTGTGTACCAAGTGGCGTGACAGAAGTGGAAAAAAGGGCAGTGGAAGAAGCTACTAGGCAAGCAGGTGCAAGATTTGTAGAAATGATTGAAGAACCTATTGCAGCTGCAATAGGGGCAGGTATTGATATTGGTAAAGCTTGTGGAAGTATGCTTGTTGATATTGGTGGAGGTACTACAGACATTGCGGTGATTTCTTTAGGTGGTACAGTTGTAAGTCATTCTCTTAAAATGGGCGGAGATAATTTCGATGAAGCTATTATTCGTTATATGAGAAAAAAACATAATATGCTCATTGGGGAGCGAACAGCAGAAGATTTAAAAATGAATGTAGGTACAGCATATCCTAGACCAGAAGAAGTGACTATGGAAATTCGTGGACGAAACTTGATTACTGGTCTTCCCAAAACCCTTTCTATTACCTCTACAGAAATGCAAGAAGCATTGCAAGAATGTATTGAAACTATAATTGAAGGAGTCCATAGCGTACTTGAAAAAACACCTCCAGAGCTAGCATCAGATATTTCAGATCGTGGTATTGTTATGACTGGTGGAGGGAGTTTATTATATGGTCTTGACAAACTAATTGAAGATCGTACAGGTATTCATGTTATTATTGCAGAAGACCCTATTTCAGCCGTTGCTATTGGAACAGGAGAATATGTAGAGTTTTTAGCGGCAAAGAATAAAGGAAAATAAAGATAA
>JAAZLH010000175.1 GCA_012799415.1 Candidatus Epulonipiscium sp.
CCGGACCAACTAAATTAGCCGTAAACTCCGGCACCAAATGAGCAAGGGAAGTTTCCATACTATCCACCTGATCTACAATAATATTTTTAAGCTCCCCTGATGACCTTGACATCACATCTCCTAAGGGCATTTTAAAGAGTTTATTAGATATGTCATTTCTAATTTCTCCCAAGGAATTAAAGGTCGCCTCGTGGGATATGGTCGTTGAAATCCCTGCTGCCACTTCCTTTATTACAAACATAAGTAAAATCATCAAACAAGTGGAAAAATAGAATTCTATATCTCTGTTTCCACTGATTAAACTAACGATTAACCTTGCCATATACACATAAGAAAAGAGATTAGAAACTACACCTACGATTGCCAATAGAATCGAAGTGAAATATCTCCCCTTTCTCTTTTCTACATATTGCTTAATTAAGCCCATTTTAAATAACCTCCTTTTCTTTAGTTTCATAATGTTCTAACCGAAAAAAATCACCTAAGTGATTAGCCATTTCTTTTGTTATTTGACCTTGATACTTGACTTTTCCTGACTCAAGAAACAAAACATAGTCGCAAGATGCCTCTATAAGTTCTGGGTCATGCGTAATAATTAAAACAGTTTTGCCTTTCCTTTTTAACTCTAAAATATTTTTTGAAACTTTTAGCATATGATAGAAATCTAAACCACTCGTTGGTTCATCGAAAATAATAACCTTCCTATCAGATACTAGGGCTGTTGCAATAGCAAGCCTTTGTTTTTGACCTCCTGATAAGCTCATTGGATGTTCTTCAAGGTAATCTATAAGATTTAAGCTTCGTAACAGGTTTTCATAATCTAACTTTGCACACTTTGTCGGCAAGCTTATTTCCATTTCCTCTTGAATGCTTTCTGTAAACAATTGATGATTTATATCCTGCATGACTAAAAAAGTTTCTTTCAAACGTTTCTTTTTGTTAACCTTATCTCCATTAATATAAATGTTTTCTTTGCTTTCTTTTATAAGCCCGCAAAAGCTCTTAGCAAAACTAGATTTCCCGCTCCCATTAAGTCCTATAACTGCAACAGTAGCATTTTTTGGTACGATTACATCTTTAATGTTTAAAACTTCCTTATCTTCAATTGTTAAGTCTATATTTGAAATTTTGATACCGTCTTCATTTACTTTAATGCTTTTCTTTTCCGTAAAATCGACACTATCAAAGGCTCTCAAACCTTTTGAATGTATTTCTTCAATTGATGCTTTTCTAAAGCTTTCAGGTGTGGCAATCTTTTCTATTTTTCCACTCCTCATATAAACAATTTTATCTGCTAAATTTCTTAAATAAGCAAGCCTATGCTCTGCAACAATAATTGTCTTGCCTTGAGCTTTCCACTCAAATATCTTATCCATTAAGTTTTTAATCGTTTGAATATCTAAGTTTGAAGAGGGCTCATCCAAGACAATTATATCCGCATCAAATACATCACACGCAAGACATGAAATTTTTTGTTTTTCTCCTCCAGACATACAGAATAAATCTTGATTTTTGAATTTCATCATTCTACTAAGTTTCAAAGCAGAATCTACTTTTTTCTTAATAATTTTAGGATCATAAGCATAGTTTTCAGATTTAAACGCCAATTCATCTTGCACAATAGCATTAAAAAATTGACTTTTAGGGTTTTGAAATACAGAATTGACTTCTCTTGAAATTTCTCTCAACGACATTTCCAATATGTTCTCACCGTTAATGCTAAGTTCCCCTGTTAATCTCCCTTTGTAGAAATTGGGTATTAAACCATTGATTAATCTAAGTAAACTAGTTTTCCCACAACCCGAGATGCCTGTCAGGAGAATTAGTTCCCCCTTTTCGATGGTCATATTAATATCCGTAAGGACATTTTCAGTAGAATTTTCATATGCAAAGTTTATGTGTTTAAATGTAATCATGATTTACCTCCAAAAAAGATAAACAAAAGAACAATCAATATAGATACAAATACATAGTCCAAGAATGAAAATCTAATTTTCCTAATTGACGTTCTTTTATCCTCTGTACTCAAACCTTTTGTCATGGCTGAAATTGTTAAATCTTCGCCTGCTTTAACAGTAGAGAATATTAGAGGAATATATTTGTACTCCAGTATTTTGAAAATTGAGATTCCACTGCTAAGATTTAACCCTCTAATATTCATCGCATTAGCTATTTCCCTATTCTCTTCACCAACATTTGGGATAAACCTGAAAACAACAGCTAAAGGAAGGTTCAGCCTTTCAGGAATATGCATCTTCCTAAATGCAAGCAATAGTGCAGATACCTCTGTGCTTTTTAATAAGTAATAAGCAGATAAGAAGCATGGGAATGTTTTAGTAATCGAATACACATAGACGCTTGCAACTAAGTTAATGAAAGGCGGAATTTTTGCTAGCCAACCAGTAAAAGTTAATGCGATAGCAGCAAAATATAAGACACTGCTAATCAAGGCTACTTTATACTTCTTTATTTGAACCAGAAGCAAAATAAGAATGATAAATAAAATCATGCTTATTTTAAATTTAGCACCTTCCTGATTCATGTTAACCATAACGATATTGGTAACTAAGATAAGAAAAAGCTTAGTCCTTGGATCTATGGTCAGATGATCTTTTATGTCTTTCATTAGATTATTCCAGCACGCTTAAAGTGCTTGTTGAGGAGTTTCTTAGCGAAGAATCCGCCAACTAATGCACCGGCAATTCCTAATACAACAATGACAGGTAACATATAATTTGCTGTTAATGAGCGAATGATATCAATGTACTCTGGCATAGCTTTCTCAAATTTAGCAAAATATTCTTCTCTCATAAACCACATTGGTAACATAGACCCGACAATCCAATTGTTAAAGATGCAATAACCTGTTAATACTTTTTTAAATTGTTTGTATTCTCCAGACTTTATGATGACATCTGCTAAAAATCCAAAAACCAAACCAAATGGTATACAAATCCAATGTTGTCCCATTAACGTAAATAATATGCCCATTGATGTTCCCATTAATGTTACAGCTCCAAATTTACCAACCTTTGTGACTAAAAGCATAAATGCCAGTGCTCCAAGTACACCTGACACTGCAGGTAAAAACACTGTAAATACAGGAAGTATCATCCCTGACATTCCACTGGCAAATGCTGCAACAAGATATAATACCGTCATAATTCCAATCGTTATTAAATCTTTTACATTTAATTTTTCTTGTTTCATTTATAATTCTTCCTTTCTTCTAACTGATTTTGAATACTATTTTAATTACATTTTGTAAATCAATTTAGCTATCCACTATAATTTATTTTCCTCGGCTCTTCTCCTTCAAAAAGTTATTCTTTCTCTTACATGAGCTTAAAAAGCTTAATTCTTGGTAACAGCGTTATTGCTAGGGTAAAAACAACTCAACAAATATCTATAAATTTATTTAGTAAATTTAAATTTTTTCCATCTTTCTTCAAAAAAGATGGCTGCTACCCCTTCATATAGTATTAGGTCTTCTTTGTTCTTAGAGTGTGGTACAACCTCAGTCAAGGCTGAAAACCTAGCTTGTTTCAACGCATGAATTCCTATCTCTGCTTTATCTTCACCGATTATATTTTCAGCCACCATTCTATTTCCTATTTTTATTCCTATTTTCTTATTTTCTTATTTCTCGGCAACAAATAACCTTTGACCGAATTCTTTATATTTATGACTATCGCTCGGAAAGGATTCTATGTTGTTAAAGCCTATTGTTTTTAGTTTCTCTATCCATAAAACTTCACTTGTAAACAAATTGTTATCATTTTCATCATTTTTCAATATAGACTCCATCATGAATACTTGTGATACAAGCATTTCAATTTGATTTCCAACAGGTTCTGTAATAAGCAACAAACCTTTGGGTTTTATCTTTTTGTATAATAGTTCCAGCGTTATATCGACATCCTTTACATTATTTAAAACTCCAGCAGCAACGATTATGTCTGCCTGTGGTAATATCTTTAATTGCCTATAATTATTTAAGTCAATTTTTTTGTAATTAATATCACTTACTCCTGTGAATTTCTCTCTACCGATTTGCAAAAAGAAATCCGATATGTCCGAATATATATATTCACACCTTCTTTGCAAATTCATTTTTTCCAACATGCTGAAAATTGCACTTGTCGTTGCTCCAATTCCTGCACCTACTTCTAATACTGATAATCTATCTCCTTCACAATTGCCCAAGATGTATTCGGCTACTTTTAACGCAAGGAGTTCGTTTAGCATCTTGTAAATTGTATTTTCCTTGTATAATGCTTCAGCATAATCTATTTTTCCTTGAGGAAACAATATCTCATTGCAATTAATTTCACCGTTAAAGAGTTTATCCATTTCTTTAATATTTTTCTTTAAATATTCAAGAGAAAGAGGATTCCCCAATTTCCAATTCCAAAGAAAACTCAAATGATCATATAGCCTATCTCGTTCGGTTTTTAAAACTACATTTGATGCCCAATAATATTTGTCACAATCAGAATTTATAAATCCTGTGTTAGATAATTGAGAAAGCCATAATTTTATAATGCTTTCATTCCTTTTAGTTTTTCGTGAAGTAACTTTGTTCATAATTTCATTGCAATTATATTTCTTGTACTGTTTGTTGAAGATATTTTTAGAATTAAGAAATAGCATCATCTCCATTCCCACATAATTATTCATTGATTGAAAATAGTCATCTAGAAAATCATTTTTATAATATAAATACTTTTTATAAATGTTGGATTTAATAATCTTAAGGTTCCAATCTATTACACTCCCTATATCACTCGAAGTAATTTGATTGTACAAGCTAAGGTGAGTACTTGTTTTAATTTTTCCCTTTAATTGTTTTGCATTGTTTTTTTCACCCCCACCACTTAATAGCCCATCTATCTCTTTTATTTTAGCAACATCATTGAGTATCGCTTGCACATCCCTTTCTATAATTCTTTTATTAATAAAATTGTCAAGAACCTTGCTTTCGCAATCACTTATTTCATGATTTTTTGAAATTGTTTTTGATGGTTTTAGATTATTTCCATGCCAACAAATATTTTTGAATGTTAAATCTATTGTTAGAGATCCTTCGTTGGTTATTAAGGTTAATGCATTAATATGTTTTTGGTTATTGTACATGCTTCGATTGTCCATATTGTAAATTTTAAATATATAATCATACGAACCTATTTCCCCTGTTATCAAATAATAATAGTTATAAGCATCGTTATTATTTACATTTATAGTTGTGTTTATTTTTAAAGAGTCACGTATAATTCTTGAGATTAGAATTAAGTTTTTCTGTTCGAAAGTGGCATCTATTAAAATAATTTCCATTTCTCTTGATAAATCTTTAATTATGCCAATCATTCTGTTAAAAAAAGCAGTATCAATTATGTGTCTGTAAGCGTAATAAAATTCATTTTTTTGATTTGCTTTTCTTAAATTCTCTATTAATAATTCTGAATTGCATGAATTCTCATCTAGAACAGATATTTGTCTTTCTAATAAAGATATGCTTAATCTGTTGTCTTCAGAAGCTATAAATGAAGCTTCTGGAATATATGCTAAATCTATTTTCCCAAAATTCTCCAATATTTCATCCAGGCTGTTAAAGCATGAAACATTATTGTTATATGCATTTTTAAGGGCTAATTCATTATACGAATCTAATATCCCTACCAAATTTATTTTATTAGATGTTTCGATTAAATTGTAAAAGTAATGATGTTCTGGTAAATACCCACAAACAATTAAGTTCTTTCTCATTGTTATTCCTCCAACGTAATTAATGCTTGGACATTACTTTTATCTCTAATTTCTTTGCCAAAATCTTAGCATTGTTTAGAGATTGTACTGAACTATAGTGGTTCCCTGGTGTGTCATATCTATTTATATCTCCTATTATTATCTCAGAAAGATTACCCATTAGTTTTTCAAAATGTTTATATATGCCAATGTTATCGGATGCTATATAATAATCAACATTTCCAAAGTATGGATCAGGAACAAACTTCTGAATTTCAATAGATTTTTTGAAGATTTTATATAATTCTGAAAAAGACTTTTCCGTAATATGTTTTTCTTGTTTATCCTTAATTAATTTAAAATATTCATAAAACCTTTCGTCTTGTTCTTTATTCTCTAAGGCTTTTAAAATCCTTACATCTTGTTGATTCTTTAAATTTTTTATAACGTCCTTGACTTCTAGGTTTAAAAGATAATTTGCATTTTGTTTAATTAAACCATCAATAACATTTCTGTCTTTTACTTCAAAGTCACCAAGATCAATATTAAAAGCTCTTAAAAAGATAAATTCTAAAATGATTTCATCATATTTTATGTCGGGCAATATACCACCTTCTATAATGGAGAGATTCTTTATGTTAATACCTGATTCTAGCAAACGTCTCGCTACTTCTATGGCCATTGTTCCGCTTGAACTATATCCTATCAATTGAACGTTTTTATAATCTTGACGTATAATACACTCATAGTATTGACTAATGAGGCGTGAAATTAGTTTATCATTTTGTGTACTTAAATATAAATCCTTGTTTGAAACACCTAAAATTAAAACATCCCCTTTGTTTTGATTTGCGAGCTGGATTCCTAATTTTTCGAGATCACTTACATTTCCAAACGCACCATTTATTAAAACTCTTAAAACCCTATCTTTAGTACTGCAATCTGATTCAATTAGCCTTTGCGATACAATTGAATAATCATTTTCATTAGTTTCTACATTCTCTAAATTATTACCTGATTTAATAATTTCTGCTACACCATCAATAGTAGGGTTTTTTATACACTCTCGTAACAAATATTCAAAAGGTAAGTCCGTTATTATATCATCCTTCAATTCTGTTACAAATTTTGCCATCATTAAAGAATCTACACCAATATCATAAAAATTTGTATTCTTTTTAATTTCTTTTACACCAAATGTATTTTCACAAATATTTTTTATTTTTAATTCGAGAGATGTCATTGGTATTTCAAAGTTGTTCTCATCTTGGATATCGCTTTTTTCCAATCTTTTTTCATTATTAGAATCTCTATATGATGAGCGTATACTGTTCATATTTGATATCTTTTTTACAAATAATGTAGCACTAAGTCTTTCTCTAATAATGCTATCTTCAGGAAAAATCTTTGTATGGTACTTCCCATCCATGCTATTTAACATTCTGACCCATTGTTCAACAGTTAGGAAAAAACAATCATTTCTATATTCATCTAGGGGTTCCTCCATTAATAAAGCTTGAGATGCCATTAACCACGGCTCATTTCTTGAAGGCTCTGAGAACAATAAATAACCATCTGGAGCTATTATTTCTGAAATATGTTCCAAAGTTTTAGGTACATCCTTAGTGTTGTCTAATACGTAAGCAGCTATGATAATATCAAAATATTTTTCATCAAATCCTTGATCAATAGGAGATAAGTCCATGTTTAATTTTTTGATTTTAATGTTTTTGTTGTTTCTATAAGTTTTTTTTGCTTCTGGAAAAAAATATTTCTGTGAATCCGTAAAAAAGTATTCATAATTTACATTTTCTACTTTCTTTAGAACTTCTTTAGTTGTAGCCCCAGTTCCAGCTCCTATCTCTAATATTCTTATTTTATTTTGTCTTTTTTCTTTTATAATTTTTCCAACAACGCTAGAAATACAATCATTTATAACAGATGCACTATAACTATTTTCGTATAATGCTTTTGTGTAAACAGTAGACCCATTAGGGTATAATAAGCTAATTGGATCTATTTCGCCTTTTATTATTTTTTCTAAATTCTCTAAATTTGATTTTATATATTTAAGTACGTTTATATCTCCATGTGTTTCAACCCATTGAGAAAATAATCTTTCCCATGTTATACTATAAAAATGCTCATCGTGTTCTAGTTCCATCTCATACTCTTTACTCAATGAATTTTTTTCGATAATCCCCATAACATTTAATTGATCAATCCACCTATGTATTACCCAGCTGTATTTTTGATCATCTCTTTGGTTATACTGCTCCGCTAGTTTATATTTATTCTTTTCTGTTTCCCTAAAAATCCCTAAATTTATCAACGTTTTTAGTATTATACCAAGGCATAGTTCATCTCTCATTGTGCAATTTCGAATATATGAGTGATCACTACAATGCAAAACGGTTGAATGTTCTATATTGTCCAACAATTTAATTGGCGAATATTTATTTAAATTCTCAGCACCATATAAATAATTAACTTCTAACGGAGAAAGGTAATGCCCTGTATTTTTATTCCATTCAGAGGTTTTTTGTGACAATTTAATTAAATTTTTTTCAAAATAATTAAACATGTCTTTTACTAACATCTCACTTAATTTGTTTTTTCTAACATCCCAATTAATTCTAAGACCTTCTGTTGTATCAATTGTTTGACAATCTATCAGTACTTGAGGCGTTTGAGAAATTCCGTAATCATACTTTCCAATCATGTCTCTATTGTTTAATCCAATTGCACTAGTAAATACAAAAGGTAATAAAAACTCCTTACTGCCAATACTTTTTGATAAGTCTCTTAAAACTTCAACTCCAGAATAACTACTGTGATCCAAGTTTCTAAATATTTGTTTATTAATGCTTTGTGTTGCGTCTTTAAATGAGCAGTTCGTTGAAGTTGTTGATATAATTGATGTGTTGGTAAAATCTCCTACTATGTTCCCAAACTTTTTTCTTTCTTCTAAGTTAAATGTAGTAAGAATAATGCTAAAATCTTTATTAATGCTAAATCTTTTTAAGGTTTCGTTGTAGATAGATAGTATAGCGGCTGTAGGTGTTAAACCATTTTCTCGTGAAGTTTTATTAAAAAACTCCCAATCTTCTCTCCTCAGCAACAATGAATGCCTGATAAAATCATCAGTGTCTGATTTTTCCTCAAGTAAAGGCAAATGCGGAGCTGCTTTTATTTCATTTTTATGATTTTTCCAAAATTCTTTGTCCTGGAAATATTTATTGCTTCTACTCTTAATCTGGATACTTTTTATATAGTCCGCATAGGTATATTTACTGTTATCTCTTATTTGGATGTCTTCGCAATTAAAGTACATATCCTCAAACTCTTTTAATAAATTCCATATACTCAGCCAATCAGCTATTAAAAAATCCATTGAAAAATGCAAAACGCTATATTTTCTTTCCTGAGATATACCTATATCAAACATTGGCCATTCACCCAGTATATAATGTTTGTTTTCTAGTTCATTTCTTAGGGTTTTTCTATTCCCTTCCATAACTCTATACCTCGGAGTTTTTTCAATAACTTTTTGAGTGGAGTTTAGGTTTACTACAGCTCTAAGCATAGGGTTTTTATTTATTATTTTATTCCATATTTTCTCTACTCTATTAACATCCAACTTTTCATAAATAAACTCCTGGTAGATGTGACAAGATACACCTCCTAGAGAATATGAATCACTTCTTCCTAATACGTAAGCCGATTGTACTGGAGTTAGCGGAAAAGACATGTTAATATCTATTTTCCCATCATTCTCTTTTTCTTGCTCTAAATATTCTATAATTTCATTTTTATGTTCTTTTAATTTAATTAATAAGTCTTTAGTTATTTTACCTTTTAATGATTTATATCTTAATTTTTTATTTACGACATACAGTTCAATACCATTCGTTCTACAATGATTTACCAGTTTTTTAGTTTTTTGCATTTTATTCTCCTTACATTATTTCTGAAAGTATCAAGTATTACTTCGCATTCTTTATATGTGTTAACTAATTCGGCATAACCAGCGAATTCGGATAAGGTTTCCCAGTTTATAGCTGCAGCTATTTCTCCATTTGCTCTTTTTTGATTTATGCAACCTTGTGCAATGTAATGATACATTTCTTCTAATTCTTTTAAGATTGCAGTAGTCCAAGTTTCCTCAAAACATTCTTTCATATTTAAATCGTTACAATAAATTATCTGGAAAGGTAATTGATTTTCAACTTCTGAAACACTATCCCTTGATTCTATATATTTTCTAGGTCGCCACGTAACGGGACCAAATATATCCTCTAAAGATAATATTCCGTCTTCATAATAAAACCTAAAGTTATACATAATAGACATGTTCTTGTCTGAATGGTTGGGGTTTATTCTATTATTGAATTCTATTAAAATGGGTAATTCATCAAGTCTAACGCTGATTATGTCAAATGGACCTTCATTTTTTATAACTTTTTTATTCAAAGATAATTTTCCATGCATTCCTAACTTAGAAATGATATCAAAAACCGTATATGAAACTTGAGTTGAAAAAGATAAATTCACGTACTCAAGTTTTGATAGTGATTTTAATTTTTCATTATATAATTTAAATGTTTCTATCGCTGGCAAATGATTATATAAATTAGAAGTCATATATATTACATCGTTAATTCTTGCTATTCTGTAACTTTCTTTTAAATATATACTATGAGTCGGCTGTTCTTGAATAACATGTATCCCTCTCTGTATTAATTTGTTACATATTAGTGTCCCTTGACCTCCAGCACCTTCTGATCGAATTATTACACACGCAATATCAGTGTCTTTTGGAAGCGATTCAATGTTAGAGTACAAAGGTATGTTATATTTTTCGGATAAACGATGAGATCTTGCGCTACCTTTTGCCAATAAACCTGTTAATTTAAATTTATCTGTATTTTTTTGTATGGCTTGAACATAGTATTCGCCAAAAGTAGAACCGCATACTATGACATTTAATCTTTTCATTTATATTTCCCCACCAATTGAATTCTTGAACAAAGTATTTTCTACCTTTTCCAAAATAATATTTGCTTTTTTGTCTATATCTAAAATTAAGCTTAAAAATTTACTGCTATATTCCAAGTTTGCCATTTCATATATACCTACGTCGTTTGTATTTTTCAATATTTTTACTGCAACAGCAACTGAAATAATTGCCGTTAAGTTCGCAGACGATTTTTCTTCAATTAAAAATCTATGAAATACCTCATTGTTTCTTAATTGCCCTTTGGATTCAACTAACATGGCACAGTAGGAATCAAAGAGCTGTACATCAAGTCTGGAAGCTATAATCAATTTGCTAATTTTTTCAGATTTGTCAAGTTTACGAAAATTTGGGTTCATTAACAGCTTATATGTTTCTCCGTCAGGCATACATATATTAAACTTAGCATTTTTTATCCCTAAATTTCTACAAATAGAAATAGATCTGTTGTCCATATATGGGATTTGTTTTAGTTTCACTGACAGGTTTTTAAAACTAATAGCTTCGCCGCTATAGGAAGTCGCCTGAAGTTTCCAGTCATTTATCTCTGTCATTGGATAGATATTCGAGCTATCCAAATATTCCAAATATGACTTTGCAGACGAATAGGTGAATTTATCTATTGTAACGTAATATAAGTTCAGAGACTTTACTTCATCAAAATTCTTCGTAATTATTTTTGGAAGAGATTCAGTTAAACCAGGAGAAACTCCAACGCCATGACAAATTAATGAATTTTTAACTTTAGGCAATTCAATATTCCTATAATACGTCAGATCAACCAGCTTGGTTTTGCCAAGTTCAACTGCTTCTACTAAATTTTTAATTCCTTTTTTATTAGCTGTGGCACAATTTATAACACAATCACAGTTTTTAGCAAAAGAAATACATGATTCTTTATTTGATAAATCTATGTAATCGTAACTAAAATTAGAATTATCTTCTAGTAAATTTCTATTTCTTATGCCTGCCTTTATATTATTTATCCCGTAATCTTTTAAAAACTTAATACATAGATTTCCTATTTCTCCATTTGCACCAACAATACCAATCATATTTCACCTTCTATGATAGATAAATTATCCCTTTTGTTTTCTATTAACATCAACATCTCTTGAAAATATGCATTGGAAAAAATATCAGTGAGCGACAATTCGCAGTGAAATTCCTTATTAATAGCCACAACTAGTTTAGTAGCTAATAAACTATCTCCGCCAAGTTCGAAATAGTTAGACTTCCCAAAAATTTCATCGTTAATTCCTAAATTCTTTTTCCATAAATTTGTCAATTTTTGAATATTTGCAGTTTTTGAATCTGTTCCCATGCCATACTCATTTTTTAATATATCTAAACCATCATTGAGTTTTTCTATATTTTCTTTTGTTAGAGTGTTTTCCTTATCATAGAAAAGTTTGATATTACACTTAGATATTTCATTTTCTTTTGCAAATAAATCTATCTCGTCTTTGTAATTAAGATTATTCATAAGGCAAGCCTCAAATACGTTCCCACGTCGAATAATATACGAGTCATGTGGTTTTGTAACTAAAGAGTTGATTGCTTTTTCAAGGTAATCATTTTTATAGAAGAATCCATTTTTCTTATCATCATTTACACTCGCCTTTTTATCTTCAAAAAATATAGCTACTAATCTTGACACTGGATCAACGTCTACAAAATCTGTTAAATATAGCATCCCGCTTTTCTTTAAAGTCATACTCAAAAGCTCTAACTCTTTTTGAATGTTTTTAAAATGATGGACAACATTTGGCATAAATAAGTAGTTGAATTTTCCCACATGCTCTCCTAGTATATAATTTTCATCCATCTTCCATTTTGTAAACTTTATATTGTTATATTCTTTTCTTAGATCTTTAATAGATAGAGTTGTTTCTCCTATTAAGTCTACCTCCTTTATGTTTTGTATGTTTTTTAATAGGTGATTCAAAAATAAGCCTTGTCCTGGATTTACTATACCAACGCTTATAAAATCACCACTTGTATAATTTTTGATATTAGGTATTATATTCCTATAAGACTTGCAAACATCTTCATCCCTAAAGCTTAATGTTTCAGGGGAGATTTTTTTATCAATTAATAAATAATTCTTATTTTCCCTTTTTTCTAATGCATAAATAAATAACTCACTTTTGTCGTTTAATAAGTTGAATAAATCATCATCATCTATTTTTTTGTTCAGCATCACATCTTCGCTAAAATTTTTTGTGTAGTTTCTCCAGAATGTGATTATATACATATTTTCTTTATCGACGCTTATATTTCCATTATCTATTTCTACTAAAATCTTTTTTATAAATTTTTTTACTATATATGTTCTTTTTTTTATTTCTTTTTCATTAACTTTATTAACAACTTTTGTTTTTAAAAAATGTTTTCTATCATTTTCGATATTCGTTGCGAGGAGAACTTTTTCCCTAAACTTTTTGATATCCAGTTTATTATTTTCGACTAATTCACTCATTATCTTTGCTACCTCCCATATTTCCTTTGCTTATAGAATCAATCTTTTCTTTGTATGCATATATCAATTCTTGTATTTGATTCTTGTTAAATAACTCCTCGATATAATCAAATGTTATTTTCATGGTTCCATCAATTATTCTTACGTGATGATCTAACGCAACTTGTGGTGTTTGACTTAAGGAATATTCTTCCTTAAATCCATTTATTACAGAATTATAATTTTCACCAATCATACAAGTCATAACGATAGGAAAATATCTTTGTTTTCCTAAACTTGATATTTTCGCTTTGTTTAATATATTTACACCATCATAAGCTCTAAATTCTAACAATTTAAATATTTGCTTTTGAGTACTTTTTACAACTTCTACAAAATCATCATTCTCATCTTTATATTCTATTAATCCATTATTTGTAAATTCCCCGAGAATTTCATCAACATTTTTGTTTAAAGGCAATTTCCCAAAAACCGTAATATTTATGGATATGTTTTTTCTTGAGCTAATATTCGATAGTATCATCATATATATGGTCATTACAATAGATGTTAAAGTAACTTTATGTAATTTTGAATATTTTTCTAATGCTTTTACAACACCTTTTTCAAAAGAAAATTCTTGTCTACTAAAGGTAGTCGTTTGTAATTCATTAAAACTTTTATTGTATTTTAATTCGGGACTGTCGCTGATAGCTAAAATTCGATTTTCCCAATACTGTTCAGCTTTTTGGATTATTTTTTTATTCTTTTCTTTGTAGCCCTTAAGATCATAGGTATAATCTTTGTAAGTATATTCTGTTTGTTTTGGTTTTTGCCCTGAATAGATTTTAAAAAGATTGTTCACCATTTTGCCTGCACACCAAGCATCCAATATAGAACAATCAAAGCTAAAATGAAAAATATCTTCAAACTTATCGCTTTTGCCAACTACAATAGTAAACATTGGCCAAGAATCATAAAAATAACGTTTGCGGGATAAATTTTCTCTAGTAGATAATCTGTCAGTCCCATTAACTAAATTATATGTTTGAATTCTATATCTAGGCATCTCATCTATTATTAATCCATGCCCAGATGATAAAATTATCATTCTCAATGCATCATTTTCCCTTATTAAAATATTTAACGCATTCTCTAATTTTGATACATCTATATTCTCTTTTGAGTATTCTATATAGTAGTGTGCATTCACTTTATTTAACACTTGAGTTTTTGACTGCCCTGCCATATATGCCAATTGAAGCGAACTTAAGTCTACATAGTTGTCTTTTGCGAGCATAAGGAATTTTGTAATATCTTCCTTGTTGCTTTTTATATCATTTAAGATTTCTTTTGACAGGGCATTGTTTTTCGCCTTATATTTAAGAATTCCTTCTTCCATATACAGATAAATACCCTTTGATTTTAAACTCTTTAGATATTCAAATACTTTTAAGCTATTAAAGTTTTTAACATTTTTCATTTGTATTCCTCAAAGCTTTCAAACCTCTAGTATAATCATTATAATTTTCATCAAATTTAGTCAATCTAGGAAAGCTTATTTCATGAGTTATATCGCTCCATTTTTTTGAAATTAATAATTCTCTTTGTAATTCTATTCCATTCATGTTTTTATCTCTTATTTCTTCAATAAAATTATCTATTTGCATTTTTATTGAAGAAGGAAATATTTTTTCTAGTAACCTCGAGTACGTTTCTTCTTTTTCATCAGCTAGAATACATTCCATCAAACTCGATGTGTCACTTCGATTATTTTCGTTTCTATATGCAGAAGCATCTGAAACATTCATCCTGCTTCTCCAAATAACCGAACCAAAGGTATCATTAAGTTCTAATCTTCCAGAATTAAAGAAATATATGATCCTGTGTAGTAAATGCATGTGATTGTTGCTGTCCTTGTCTGAGATTTCATTGTGAATTTGTAAAAAAATGTCTGATTGTCCATTAGAAATTCTTATATTGCTAAAGGGATATCTCTGAACTGTTTCGCTCTTATTTATCATGTAACTACGGGGATTGTTAAGTGATTTGATTAGTATAGACGAAAGCCCATATAATCCTTGCGAAGATGACATAACACTTCCATATTGAAATGCATCGCGAGAACTTAGATATCGACTTGCATTGCAAAAAATTTGAATATTTTCTAAATAAGGATATAAGTTTCCAACTTTGTAAAAAACATTATTTTCTATAGCTATTTTAAAACATTCGGAAATTTCACTATGGTTGATAGGATGTTCCTGCATTACATTTATTCCTTTTTCTAAAAGGTGCTTAGATATCTCCGTGCCTTCTCCCCCAAGAACTCCAGATTTAATTATCACAAACGCAATATCAACACTATCAGGAATAGTATCTAAATCGGAAAATAAAGGCACATTATAAATTTTTGAACAATCCACAGAGCGTTTGCTTCCTTTTGCATATATTCCAACCAGTTCAAGGCTATCACTCATACTTATTGCTCTCATATAAGATTGTCCAAATGTAGTTCCACACACTATTACTTTTAGTCTCATGCCTTCTCCCTCTTTATATTTTCCTTAAATATTCATCAACTTTTAATACAGTATAGTATACCGTTGAATTTTCTAAGAATTCACTAAAGTCAAGCTGATAATTATATTTCTCTAACATTTTGTTTGATAGCTGAATCATATTTAGAGAGTTTCCACCTAAAGAGAAAAAGTTATCTTCTATCCCTATCTCTTCTAATCCTAAAACCTCTCTCCATAAATCTTTTATTTCTTCCTCCAGCTCAGCGTTATATGAATGTTTATCGTTTGTTTTATCTGTATCTATCTTCTCATTAGAGTTTTCTTCTATGTGTCCGAATTCAGTCCTTTTCTCATTCTTGTCATTTTTACGCTCGTTGTTTAATTGTAGGTTTCCATTCAATTCAGTAAAATCTTTAATTTGCTTTTCTTTATTAATAGAAAACTCTTTAAGCATATTTACATAATCCATAAAACAATTGTTCAATTGCGTGCTATCAAAAAGTCCCTTTACATAATCCCAAACTAATAATAGCTTTCCATCAATTTCTAAAACCTGATGATCTAGCCATATTTGTGGAGTCTGGCTTATTCCGTAATTATAAGTGCCTAAAAATTCTTTGCTTTCATTTCCCATTATTCCTAATCCGCCTGTAAATACTATTGGAGCTACATTATCTAGTTGTTTATCATTTCGTAACTCTCTTAAAAATTCTAAAGAGCTATATGAAGAATGTTCACTATCAGAAATGAGTTGATTTTGTAATTTCTTTGCATTCTCGATAATAGTATTCTTTTTATCTAGCTGCACCTCAAGTAAATTTAATTCTGTAAAATCACCCATTATCTTATGTATTTGCGGATGAATCTCCTCCTTCATGAATTGAGTCACATTAATTACAAATTTTTCATCATCACTATACTTATTTAAGATAAGTGAGAATAAAGTAAGAAGTATTGAGGTTGGTGTTAACTCATTCTTTGTTGCAATACTTTTAACATCTGACCAAACTTCTTCTTCAATTACCGCTTCTTTTCTATTGAACTTTTGAATAATATTACTATTGTCTTTGTTCATAAAAGAAAGGTTTGGAACATGAGGAAATGAGTCTAGTCTATTTAACCAGTACGCTTTGTCTTCTTCATAATTCCTTTTGTTTTCTTGCTTTTTATTTAAGACATAATCTCTGAAAGCAATCTCTATCTTCTCTTCTATAAATCTTCCTTCATATCTAAGCTTAATTTCTCTTAAGAATTCAAACATGCTCCAACCATCAAGTATTGTGTTGTCAATGCCTATAAACACTCTAAATTCATTCTCCGTCAGCTTGGCCACTTTGAAATCAATCGTTGGAAACACACTCAAGTCTATAACTCTATGTGACAAATTTTCTCTTATTTTAAGCAGAGCATCTTCTTGATCCTTATTTCTTAACTCACTTACATCATTTACGTCTACTAAGAAATATGGTGTTTCCTTTAAAATTTGCTGTTCTCCAGTCTTTAATATTATTGTTCTTAAAGCAGGATTATATATAATGGATTCGTTTAATGCCTTTTGGAGTTTTTTGATATCTAAATCAAGACAATTGAACTCAAAATAACAATGAGTCGATACATCGCCTAAATCAAATACACCTTGCCTTCCAATCCAATAAGCCATTTGTACATCCGTTAACGGAAATGGTTTATATAGATTTTCTTTGTCTGGTACTATGCTTTGAAAATTGTTACCGGTTCCATCTGTTTTATTTTCATCAATATATTTTGATAGAGAAGCTACAGATGAGTTTTCAAAAATATCTTTAATGGAGATTTCTATTTTAAGTTTATTTCTAACTTTTCCAACGATAGTTGTTGCCACTAAGGAATCTCCACCTAAAGAGAAATAATTATCATTTATGCCTATGTCTTCTTTGTTTAAAGATTCTTTCCATATATTTAAAAGCAATTCTTCTCTATCGCTTCTGGCTTGTGTTTTTGCTTCTGTACTTGCCTTCAAGCTTTCTTGATCTTTATATAAATTCTTTTTCAATCTTTTTCTATCTGCTTTACCGTTTTTATTTAATGGAATTTCATCCACATGGTAAAAATGAGTTGGGACCATATAGCTTGGAACTTCTTTAAGCAAATAATCTCTAAGATTATCAAAAGAAACAACACTGCTTTGCAATTTTCTAATGAAAAATGTGTTAAAATTTGTTTCAGCTAAGTCTTTTGCATCACTTTGATATAAAACTTCGCTATTATTAACCTTTATATTAACTTCTTTGTCAGTTTCAAAGTTTTTTTCTAAGATATTCGCTGTAATTAAAGGCAGTAGATTCAATTGATTAATTTCATTGCCAAATAGTAATCCATTGGGCTTTAATAAACCAACTAAAGCTTTTAATTTTCTTTGAGGACTGTCGCTTCTATGGATTGAATTTAATACTATTACAATATCAAAATAGTCATTTTCTAAAGCTTCTTTTAAATCGCCTTTAAAGGTTACGTGCTTGAATTTACTATTTTCTTTAAGACTCAAGAGCTCTTTTTCAAAGTAGATGGAATTATCAACATAAACATATTCATCAATAAAATCTTTGCACTCATTAAACAATTCCTCTGTTATTTCTTCGTTCCTTGTGGAATATTCTAAAACTCTTAATTTCTTATTCGGATTCTTCTCTATATAGTTTTTTAAAGTTTTTATTATACTTTTTATGGACTCCTCGTAACCTGTAAGGTTTTTAACTAGC
The DNA here is from genome assembly GCA_012799415.1 of Candidatus Epulonipiscium sp. Classification (GTDB taxonomy): domain Bacteria; phylum Bacillota; class Clostridia; order Lachnospirales; family JAAYNZ01; genus JAAZLH01. Next base: position 18,484 of record JAAZLH010000175.1, read on the forward strand.
TTTGATAAAGAAAACTTATCATCTTCTCTATAGAAAACATCTATAGGGTCTTTTTTGCCTTTTAAAATATCCAAAAGTTCAGATTCTAACTCCGTTACAAATCGTTCAATTGCTAGAACATACTCTGAGTTTACAGTCAATTCCGAAACAGATTCGTTCTTTTTGTATCTTTCATTGCTGCTTATTAAATAATTGAATTTTTCAAGTTCTCTAATCCATTTTTCGATTACAACCTTGTTTGAATTTGAGCAATCTATTATTCGACATATTTCCTCAATGGAATAACTTCCCTTTGAGAAGTCAACATCATATTCTCTGAAAATATCTATAACAGTCTTAACGACAATTTTGTCTATTTCCTTGTTTTGTAGCTCTGTCTTATTTATTAAAGATGTTTCCGGCTTTACTATGAAAGAGAAATCATTGTTTATAAGATTCGAATAATCAACTGTCTCATATGCATTTAAATCACTTTTTACAAAAGCGACTAGATGCTTACTCCCGCCTCTTTCAACAAAGTCTACAATTACGCTATCAACACCATCATATTTTCTAATAGCGTCCTCAATTTCTCCAAGCTCAATTCTGTGTCCTTTAATTTTTACTTGGGTATCTTTACGTCCTAAAAATTCGATAGTTCCATCATTCCATGTTCTACCATTGTCGCCAGTTTTATACCAACGTATACCATCTTGTTCAAAATACTTTTTATTGGTTAGTTCTTCGTCGCCTCGGTAGCATTTCGCTACCCCAACTCCGCCAATTAAGAGTTCACCTTTTACATAGTTGGGGCATATTCTACCTAACTCATCAATTACTCTATATACTTGATTTTTTAATGGCTTTCCATACGGTATAGAAATCCAATCTTTAGGAATCTGTCTTGGAACATTTAAATAGTTTGACCATATGGCAGCTTCTGTAGCTCCACCCATAGCAACTACAGTAGGATTGCCCTCTGATATTTTATAAAACCTTCCCGGCAAATCTATTGCAATCCAATCGCCAGACAGCATAACAATTCTCATTGGCAAGTTTCTATTCTTTCCTTCAGCCATAGTTACGAGCATGTCAAATAGTATGGGTACAGAATCCCATATAGTTACACTGTATTTATCAATCAACTTCAACCATTCATCCGGGTTTTTGAAGTTGTTTTCCGTTGTCGTTATTACAGTTCCGCCAGCATGTAATAGCCCAAAAATATCATAAACCGATAAATCAAAATCAATTGCTGATACCATAAGGACTGTGTCATCTTTTCCTATATCATATTTCTCGTTTAAATCTATACAGGTGTTTATCGAGCTGGTGTGCATCATTTCTACACCCTTTGGTACTCCCGTAGAACCGGAAGTCATAATGACATAGGCACTATCAAAAGGATCTACTTTTATAGGTTTATCTAATTTTTCATCGCTAGATAAAGCAATATCTAAATCCACTATTTTAATTTCTAGGGAATCTAATTCGCAATCTCTTGTGGTTTCCTGGTCTGATAATACACATTTAATGCCTATCTGGTCATATATTTTACTTCTTCTCTCTGCGGGTTGCCCTATTCCTATAGGAACATAAACGGCACCTGCAAATAGAATTCCAAATATAGCATATATTTGCCTATATCCCCTTGGTAGAGTTATCCCTATATAGTCTCCTTTTTCAACACCGCTATCTATTAAATGCTTTGCTACAGTTAATGAGATTTCATATAATTCTTTATAAGATATTCTTTTTCCTGTTTCAGAATCAATAATGGCAGTCTTATCCGGGATTAGGTTCACATTTTTTATAAATCCGTCGTATAGGGTTTCTTCAGGGAAATTCAGTGGAAGAATGGCATCTACTTCAGATTGTCTTGTAGTTTTTTGATTCTCAGTTAATACATCGACCTTGTTTTCCCACACTTTGTAATCAGACAGTGAAACCAATAACTCTATAAAGGAATCAAACATATCACCTAACACATTTTTAGGGAATAATTCATCCACGCTATCCCAACAAATAATTAATTCCTCCTTGTTGATATAGCTTTGAAAATCCAACCATATTCCGGGAGTTTGAGAAATCATGTATGTTATTTCTCCCAGAGTATCTCTTGAAATTTCTGTTTCCAATGGATAGTCAATATTACACGCAAAAACTACAGGCGCAACATTGACGCTTGTCCCCTGATTTTTTGATATATCCCTTTGAACTTGAACTCCACTATATGAGCTATGGGATACATTTTCTAAAAATGTTTTTTCTATCCTGCTTAGGCTATCTATAAAGGATTTGCCATCAATCATTTCATGTTCTACAAGGAGCAGATTTGTAAAGTCTGCTACCATGTTCTCTAAATTATTGTTAGCTAAGTCCCTATTAAATAAAGGTATGTTTATGAAAAATTTTTCCTGATTACACCATCTCTCTAAAACTAAAGCATAACAAGCAAGCAAAAGCATAGATGGAGTTGTCTTAAACTTTGCCGCATTTTCCCTTATTGCATTCCATGTGAGTTTATCTATGACTTTGCTTCTTCTTGTAAAAATTGTAGTATTAATCTGTTCAGGTTTTTTAGTAAGTGGAAGATTTGGGCTTTCTACTTCAAATGAATTAATCTTGTCTAGCCAGAATTCTTTATCTTCTTGATCTATTTCCTTTGTGTTGCTACTAATTAAATAATCTCTAAACGTATAGTCACTTAGAGGTTTTAAATCTATCCCTGAATAAATCTGTGCCAATTCTTTTATTATTATGCTCATGCTAAATACATCTGCCACTAATAAATCAATATCAAAGAAAATTTTTGTTTTCCCTTCAGGTAGGATGGCTAATTTCAAATCAGCGACTTGACCATCTCTAACCTTTAATTTCCTATGAGACAATCTATCTCTTATATCTAATAATTTAACTTCTACATCTTCAGGATTTATATTAGAAAAGTCAAAAATCTCGATCTTTTCACTATATGGTTTTTCATTTATTTTTTGTTGACCGCTATCATCAAATTCGGCCCTTAGCATAGGGTGTCTGTATTGAAGCTTATTCCACGCATCATTTAATCTTTCAGCAACAATATTTTGCCCATCTATTTCTAAGTAAGCATGGCAACCAACTCCGCCTAGGATCTGGTCATCTTGTCTACCTATAAAGTAGGAATATTGAACATCAGTTAAGTCAAATTTATTTTCACTATCTTTTTTATTTAGTGTTTCCTCTTTACTTTCTTCATTGTTCTTGCTTTTTATTACCTTTGCCTTATCAATCAAATCGTTCCAGCTTGCAAGAGTAGATGATTCCATAAGGCTGGAAAAGGAAACTCTGACTCCTTCTTTTCTTAATAGACTTACTAATTGCATTACTTGTATGGAACTTAAGCCTTTAGCTACTAGATTGTCGCCATCTTTTATTTTAAAATCGGAAAAATGTTCTCTTAGCCAGCTGTCAATTAATTTTTTAGCACTGTTTTTTATATCATCAACTAACACTTTTCTTTCCTCCAAGTTCTTGTAATTTTTTTCTATCTATCTTTCCCAAACTCGTTAATGGCCATGCATCAATATACATAACTGAATCAGGAAGCTTAAACTCTGCAACACCCTTTTCTATTAAAAAATCCCTAATATCCTGCAAGCTTAACCTAGATTTGTC
>JAAZLH010000176.1 GCA_012799415.1 Candidatus Epulonipiscium sp.
AAGAAGGAGAAGGTTTTGAAGTAACAGGACGTCTGAAATATATTCCTATGGAGGAAAATGGGGGAAAAAGGAAAGCACTTTCTAAGGGAGTATTAGAGGCGAAGCATGATTTAGTTGTATTTGTAGATTCCGATAGCTTTTTAGACCCCTTTGCAATACGCAATTTAGTTCAGCCCTTTAAAGATCCTAAAATGGGAGGAGTGTCTGGAAGAACAGATGTTGCTAACACGTATACCAATGCTTTAACGAAGATGCAGTCAGTACGCTATTATATTGCTTTTCGAGTGATGAAGGCAGCAGAAGGTCATTTTGATGCTGTAACTTGTTTATCAGGCCCACTGGCATGTTATAGAAAAGAAATTATATTAGAAAATATGGATGCTTGGCTGAATCAAACATTTTTAGGTCATGAAGCTACTTTTGGTGATGATCGGTCTATGACTAATTTTGTTCTTAGAAAACATCGAACAACCTATCAAGATTCTGCCGTATGTTATACAATTGTTCCTAATAAACATAAAGTTTTTTTGAAACAGCAGATGAGATGGAAAAGGTCTTGGCTTCGCGAATCTCTTATCGCATCTAAATTTATGTGGAAGAAAGAGCCTTTTGCAGCATTAACATTTTATATGGGAGTTATGGTTCCTATTTTAGCACCTATCGTAGTTGTTTATAATCTCATTTATGTACCTATCGCATATAGGATCTTTCCAACTACTTTCTTAGTGGGACTACTTCTTATGTCAATGCTGATGAGTGCAGCCCAGTTGTTTTTAAGGAAAAGTACAACTTGGGTATTTGGTATGTTATTTTGCTTATATTATGAAGCTGTACTTTTATGGCAAATGCCCATTGCTTGGGTTACTTTTTGGAAATCAACTTGGGGCACTAGAATGACTCCAAGTGATGTAGAAGCTCAGGAAAAGAAAGAAAGAAGGAAGTGGAAAGTTTTTAAAAATCCTAAAGAATCCTCAAGAGGAGAAAGTTTATGAAATACCTAACTACGAACAAAGATAAAAGAAAATTGATAAGAAGTATTGTACAAGGTTTCATCCTTTTAGGATTAACATGGTTATTACTGAACGCACTTTTTGATTTTAATCAATATAGACCTTACGATCCTCTTTCCACTGAGAATCAGGAGGAAGACAAAGGCTTTATTGCCTTATCCTATTTGGGCGTAGATAGGGATGGAACAAATACAATGATTAGCAATCAAAGATTAGAAGAACATTTCGAAGCATTAACTAAAAATGGGTATATGACCTTAACCCAAGAAGATATAGAAAGTTATTACAATAATAATGATAGTATTCCTAAAAGGTCCATGTTCTTAATGTTTGAAGATGGAAGAAGAGATACAGCAATATTTTCTAGTGTGTTACTGGAAAAATACAATTATATTGGAACCATATTAAGTTATGGAAATAAATTTGAAGAAAAAGATCCTAAGTTTTTAAGCCCTAAAGATTTAAAAAGATTGATAAAAAGCACGTTTTGGGAAATAGGAACCAATGGTTATCGATTAGCCTATATTAACGTATTTGATCGATATGAAAATTATTTAGGGGAACTTCACTCCGTAGAGTATTCTACTTTAAATCAATATATAGGGCGAAATTATAACCATTATTTAATGGATTTTATCAGAGATGAATATAAAATACCAAAAGAAACTTATGATCAGATGAAGGATCGTATTCGCACAGATTATATTTTAATGGATGAAGTCTATAGGGAGAAATTAGGTGAAATGCCAAAGGTCTATGTTCTTATGCACTCTAATACAGGAAAATATGGTTCTAATGATAAAGTAAGTGCAATTAACGAAGAATGGATGAAGAAATCTTTTGCGATGAACTTTAATAGAGAAGGATTTTCTCTAAATAATAAGGAAGCAAATATTTATGATTTAACTAGAATGCAACCACAAGCTTATTGGTATCCCAATCATTTATTAATGAGAATCAAGGCAGATACAAATGAGGACATTTTATTTGTTGATGGAGATCCTAGTATAAAGAAAGATTGGGATATGATAAACGGGGTAGCTGAATTTAGAAAATCATCCATTATTATTACATCTGAACCTGAGGGAAATGGATTGATTCGCTTAAACAAGAATAGTAACCATGAAAATTATGCGGTACACACAAGATTAACAGGTAATGTATTAGGGACTCAAACGATTTATCTTAGGGCAGATGAAGAGTTAAAGGAGTATGTTGCTGTAAAAATAAAAAATAACCATCTCTATATAGAAGAAGGTGGGAAAGAACTATTTGCATTAGATCTTAATAAGCATGATGGAGCTGTTTTTCAATCAGTTGAAGAGAATAAACTAGAAGCCTTACAACATGAATATAAGATTTATAAAAAGAATAGCAAGAAATATAAAAAACCAACGAAAATGGAACCTCAGGAAAAGGTGGAAAAACAAGATGCTAAGACCATAGACGATGGAGCAGTAGCATTTATTCCAGAAATACAAATCAATGAATTAGGTAATAGAAAATTAGATATTTATTTAAGGGGTCAGAGGCTATCAGTAGATATAGATAATAAGGAGGCAGTGAAAGATTTACCCATCTCTATGAAAGAACCAGGCTATATTTATTTAGAATCTGCTTGGGGAGAATATGGCTATAGTCAAAGGAATATAGCAGACGATGTATATGATGGAGTATTTGAAGATCTTATGATTGTAGATATTGATAATGAGAAGGAAATTATTTATAGTAACAAATTGGAAGGGAAAGAGTTAGTAAAAGAAAAGATAGTAAGTAGGTGGAATAAAATCGTTAATTGGTTTATAAGAAACTTATAAACCATGGAACAAATCTACAAATGGGGAAATCGCATGTTAAAAAAATCAATGTTCATATTTATATTTATTCTTTCTTTTTTATTGGTTAGCTGTACTCAACAAAAGAATATAAATAATAAAGAAAAGGATCTAGATGATCATAGGGAAGCTGAAATAATCACCAATCATGTCAACTATTCTATATGGATTACCTATTGGGATATTAAGGATTTAGAATCTGAAATAGAATCTATACAAAATAGCATTGACAATATATGCTATTTTGCAGCTTATTTTGATCAGGATAAGGAACCCTTTATCCCCAGTCAAACTATAGAAAGTTTTAAAACAATGAAGGACCTATATGGACATAAGGGATATGGAAATTATTTAACTTTTGTGAATGATTTAATTCTGAAAGATGGTACATCTTCATTAAAAGATGTAGATTTACTGTATACTTTATTTGAAACAGAGGAATCTATGAATCATCATATAGAAGAAATTTTATCGATGACGATCAGTGAAGGCTTTGATGGAATAGAAATAGATTATGAAGCTATTAAGAAAGATATAGAGCTTTGGGAACTTTTTATTGAATTTGTGAATCGATTGTACCAATCTGCTAATGAAAAAAATATTCTAGTTAGAGTTTTATTAGAACCCAATGTACCTATTGATATTATAGCTCTACCTGAGGGCCCAGAATATGTTATGATGTGCTACAATTTATATGGATATGGAACAAAACCTGGGCCCAAAGCAAATAAAGGGTTTATCGAGGATTTAATTAAAAAGATGGAAGGCTTGCCAGGGGAAATAAATTTTGCTCTTGCTACGGGGGGATATGATTTCTATAATAATGGAAAGGTAAATGCATTAACAGAAAAAGAGGCTGTAGAGTTGATAAAAGTTTACAACAAATCTACTATGAGAGACAAAGAGAGCCAAGCCTTATTTTTTCATTATATAGATCATGAAGGGATTAGCCATGAAGTATGGTATGCTGATCAAGAGACGATAAAATATTGGACTTATATTATTCAAGAAGCAGGAGATTATGGCATTAGTATTTGGAGAATGGGTGGTAATGT
>JAAZLH010000177.1 GCA_012799415.1 Candidatus Epulonipiscium sp.
GATTAAACAAGATGATACTCAGGGAATATGAAAAATCTCTTTTACATTATGTTAAGTTGATGGTATAATAGAAATAATGTAAATAAGATCTACCCAATTTTGTTTAAGAGGTGTTTAAATGGAACAGTTATGGATAAAAGGAGAACGCAGGCTTCAAGGGGATGCGTTTATTAATGGTGCTAAAAATGCAGCAGTTGCAGTGATCCCGGCAGCAATCTTAGCCAATGATATTTGTATAATAGAAAATTTACCTTATATTGATGATGTTATTTCTTTGTCAGAAGCAATGAATGAACTAGGTGTAAAGACAGAATTTTTAGATCGTCACACTTTACGTATTGATAGTCGCAATATCAATAATTTTCAAGCTGTTTATGAGTCTGTTAAAAAAATAAGAGCTTCTTACTATTTACTAGGTGCTTTGTTAGGACGATATAAGCAAGCGGAAGTGGCTTTTCCCGGGGGTTGTAATTTTGGCGTACGACCTATTGATCAACATATTAAAGGGTTTGAAGCATTAGGTGCAGAAGTTATTGTGGAGCATGGTATGATTCGTGCTAAAGCAGACCGTCTCATTGGAACGTCTATTTACTTAGATGTGGTCAGTGTAGGTGCTACTATTAACCTGATGTTAGCAGCTGTATTAGCAGAAGGAACTACCATTCTTGAAAATGCAGCTAAAGAGCCCCATGTAGTAGATACGGCCAATTTTTTAAATAGTATGGGTGCAAATATTAAAGGTGCAGGTACGGATGTAATCCGGATTATTGGCGTAGAAAAATTACATGGTTCTACATATATGATTATTCCTGATCAAATAGAAGCGGGTACATTGATGATTGCTGGAGCCATTACACAGGGAGATGTTAAGGTTTGCAATATTATCCCTAAACACATGGAATCTGTAACAGCTAAATTGCAAGAAATGGGTGCTGAGGTCATTGAAGGTGATGATTTTATACGAGTGCGATCTACCGGAAGATTAAATAGTATTCACCTTAAAACTTTACCTTATCCTGGATTTCCAACGGATATGCAACCTCAGATGTCTGCACTTCTGAGCGTAGCAAAAGGGACGAGCATTATTACTGAAAGTGTGTGGGAAAATCGTTTTCAATATATGAGTGAATTAAAGCGTTTGGGTGCCCAAGTAAAAGTGGAAGGGCGAGTTGCTGTTGTTGAAGGGGTTGAGCGCCTGTCAGCGGCAGAGGTGTCAGCTTTAGACCTTCGAGCAGGTGCAGCTATGGTAGTAGCCGCATTGGCTGCACAAGGGGAGTCAAAGATTACAAATGTCCAATATATCGATCGAGGATATGAAGAGTTGGAAGTGAAATTACGTTCTCTAGGTGCTGATATTCGACGGGTTCAGGTATCATCAGAGAAGAAGGTACCTAGGCAGAGGATATTAGAGCCTGTATTGGAAAAAAAGATAATATGAAAAATAGTATAAAATAATAATATAAAGAACTTCTACAGTAAAATTGATTGTAGGAGTTTTTTTGTACAAAAAATAAATAAATCTTTGTTTAATTTTGAGATTGCTATAAAACTGGATATGTTTTAGTATACTTGTATACAAGTATACTAAATTAGTTATAGGAGGAAGATGGATATGCAAATGACTTTACGTTGGTTTGGTAGTAAGCATGATTCAGTTACTTTGGAGCAAATTAGGCAAATCCCCAATGTTACAGGGGTGATTACCACCTTGTATGATATTCCAGCAGGAGAAGTTTGGTCTATAGAAAAAATTTTAGAATTAAAAGCAGAGGTAGAAGCTAGCGGTTTAAAAATTGCAGGTATTGAAAGTGTTAATATTCATGATTCTATTAAAATAGGGTTACCAGAAAGAGAACAATATATCGAAAATTATATTACTACATTAGAAAACTTAGGTAAGGCAGATATTCATTTGGTTTGTTATAATTTTATGCCTGTTTTTGATTGGACTCGTTCAGACTTGGCAAAAGTAAGAGAAGATGGTTCTACAGTATTGTCCTATGATCAGGAATTAATTGATCAAATTGATCCAGGGGCCATGTTTGCTCAAATTGATGAAAAAAGTAATGGTTTTATTATGCCAGGTTGGGAGCCAGAAAGACTAGTACGTGTAAAAGAATTATTTGAAAAGTATAAGGAAGTAGATGAGGAGAAATTATTTAATAATCTTATTTATTTCTTAAATAGGATTCGTCCTGTATGTGAAAAATATAATATTATGATGGCTATTCATCCTGATGATCCAGCATGGCCTGTTTTTAATCTTCCACGTATTGTAAAAAATAAAGATGACATTAAAAAACTTTTACATGCTGTGGATGAAAAGTTTAATGGACTTACTTTATGCACAGGATCTTATGGCTCCAATCCAAAGAATGATATTTGTGATATCATCCGAATGGCTGAAGGGAGGATTCATTTTGCTCATGTTCGTAATTTAATTCATCATGGGCCAGGTAAGTTTGACGAAGCTGCTCATTTATCAACAGATGGTTCCATGGATATGTATGAAATTATGAAAGCTTTTTATGACATTGGGTTTGATGGGCCTATGCGTCCAGATCATGGGCGTGCCATCTGGGGAGAAGTAGCTATGCCTGGGTATGGTTTATATGATCGTGCCTTAGGTGCAACGTATTTAAATGGATTATGGGAAGCTATAGGAAAGAATCACCAGAGGGAGGAAAGAGGAAATCTATGAAACTTAGACAAAGGGAATTAGAAAACAAGAAACTTTGGGAAAAGGCAGGTTTTGAATTACCTCAATTCCATCGTAATCAAATGATAGAAAGGACAAAAGAAAATCCAGAGTGGATTCATTTTGGAGGCGGAAATCTTTTTCGGGCATTTCCTGCTGCAGTTTGCCAAGAATTATTAAATAAAGGTATTTTACAAACGGGTATTATTGTTGCTGAAGGTTATGATTATGAGATTATAGAAAAATCGTATAAAGCTTTTGATAATCTACATGTTTTAGTCACTTTGAAAGCAGATGGAAGTTTAGATAAAAAGGTAATTGGAAGTGTTGCAGAGTCACTCTGTGTTGATACCCAGAATACAGAAGATTGGATTCGTTTGGTAGAAGTATTTAAAAGTCCTAGTTTAAAAATGGCGTCCTTCACCATTACTGAAAAAGGGTATAGCCTAGTCAATCAAAAGCAAGAATTGTTAGATGATGTAGCAGAAGATATTCAGAAAGAGCCAAGGTATGCCAAGAGTTATATAGGGAATTTAGTAGCTTTATGTTATGAAAGATTTCAACATAATAAGCTGCCCCTAACTTTAGTTAGTATGGACAACTGTTCTCATAATGGAACCATCTTAAAAGAAGCCATATCAACATTTGCAAAATTGTGGGTAGAAAATAAAGTTGTAGAGCCTGACTTCTTGACCTATGTAGTGGAGGATATTGCTTATCCTTGGACGATGATTGACAAGATCACCCCAAGGCCAGCAGATTCAGTGGTAAAGATACTAGAATCCATTGGTTTTGAAGATACAGAAGCGGTTGTTACTGCAAAAAACACTTATGTAGCTTCTTTTGTCAATGCAGAAGAGCCCCAATACCTAGTTATAGAAGATCATTTTAAAAATGGTCGTCTTCCATTAGATCAAGGTGGTATTATTTATACAGACCAAGAAACTGTTGATAAAGTAGAAAAGATGAAAGTATGTACCTGTTTAAATCCGCTTCATACCGCATTAGCTATTTATGGCTGTTTATTATCTTATGATAAAATATCAGATGAAATGAAAGATAAAGAACTTGTTGCCTTGGTAGAAAAGGTAGGATATGTAGAAGGGTTGCCAGTAGTTTCGGATCCTGGTATTATTAATCCTAAAGATTTTATTGATGAAGTATTACAGGTTCGTTTGCCAAACCCATTTATGCCAGATACACCTCAGAGAATTGCTTGTGATACATCTCAGAAGTTAGGTATCCGATTTGGTGAAACCATAAAGGCATATGCTGCAAGTTCAGAGCTAGATGTAAAAGACTTAACCTTTATTCCTCTTGTATTAGCAGGATGGTGCCGATATTTAATGGGAATAGATGACCAGGGAAATTCTTTTGAATTAAGTCCAGACCCATTACTTCCATCTGTAGTACCTATGATGAAAAATATTCAACTAGGACAGACAGAAGGAATCCATGAAGTACTACAAGAAATTTTATCAGATTCATCTATTTTTGGTGTGGATCTATACGAAATAGGCCTAGGAAATAAAGTAGAAGATTTGTTTGTAGAGTTAATTCAAGGCAAAGGAGCGATAAGGAAGACACTTAAGAAGTACCTATGATAAGTATAAGAGTGGAGAAATAATATGCAAATGATAGAACGTATGGCTAAAGAAACAGCTCGGGAATATGCTTTTCGTACAATTAAGCATAATATAATATCGTTAGAGCTTGAACCAGGAAGCATGATTAGTGAAAATGAATTGGCATCAGAGATGGGAGTCAGTCGAACCCCTATACGGGAAGCCCTCATTGAACTAGGGAAATTAAGGATTGTTGAGGTATACCCTCAAAAAGGGAGTTTTGTTTCACTGATTGATAGTGAACTTGTGGAAGAAGTACGTTTTCTCCGTTTAACGCTAGAAAGTACCATTATTGAATTGGTATGTGAAAGTGCAAAACCAGAGGATATTTGTGCCTTAGAAGAAAACTTACGTCTACAAGAATTTTATCTACAACATCCAGTACTAGACAAACAATTACAGTTAGATAATGAATTTCATGAACTGTTATTTCGTATTTGCAAAAAGGGTTTTACCTATGATTTTTTAGGTGGAATGATGATGCATTTTGATCGGGTTCGTAGTTTAAGTTTAACAGCTATTAAGGATAAAAACCTGATTGCAGATCATCGAGCCATTGTGGACGCAATTAAAGAGAAAGATAAGCCATTAGCTAAGAATATTGTTACAAAGCATCTATCTAGGTATAAGGTGGATGAGGAACAATTAAAAAGGCGGTATCCTCATTATTTTAGATAAAGGTACCCAGGCTTACTTCCAGATAATTTCGGTATCCATGTCTACACCGAGGTATAATCGGTAATATGGATCGTAATAAGGATTATGATAGGGCATAGCCCAACCATAGGTTTCTAGGGGCAAAATATTTTGTTCTAGAGGTTGGGATATGCCTTCTTTTTTGTATTCTTCTGCTAGTTGAAGGTTATGATCATAAATCACAGCATTTTTTGCATAACCCTGTAGGGTTGGTAAAAAAACTGAAAAAGATAAAAGGATAATTATGAGATATCCACTTATGAGAGATGCTTTTTTGTATCTTATCTTTTGGCCAAGGATCGTATGATTTTGATAAGTGACTAAAATAGCCCCGGTGGTGAAAGGAAGGAAATATAATTTATTTAATAAAAAACAAAGGAAAGTAGCAGATACTGCACATATATTGATAGGATGGAGGGCAGGCATCAATGAAGCAGTATACAAAGTTAGCATAAAAATGGCTACGACTAGATTTCTAGGTCCATAAACAGGAGAGATGACCATCATTAGTTGGGAACCAAAGCATAAGATAATAGAAATGGCAGGAAAAACACTCTTAGGGCAACTTCTTCCTTTATAAAAAAGTAAGGCAGCATAAAGGAGAGAAATGAAATAACCTGCCATAATAAAAGTGAAAAAGATAGCTTGTTTGATAGTTAAAATTTGATAGTTTGCAGTACTTGCTTTTACGGTAACCTGCCAAAACCAGCTGATATAAGAACTACTGCATAAAATAAGCAAGGCATTTTCAACCCATTTTCTTTGGAAGATAGGTGTTTTTTTGTGCTTTAGAATAGTTCCAAGAGAAACAGACATAGCAAAGACATGATATGGTAACATCATAGGCGAAAAAAGGAAAGTAGTGCCTTGAATTTTAAGGTTGTATTTTAAAAGATTTAAAAAGCCAAGAGCAGGAGCGTCTTCAATAGAAGCTCGAAGAAAAACAGCGGGGCAAGCAATGACGGTGAGCATACCTACTGCAGCAGATAATAATGTGATCATTTGCATTTTATTGATAGGGTTTTTTTTGACGATGGCATATTCAAATAAAATCAATACCGTAAGCCCGAAGGTCATTAGGCTTACTTGCTCGACTGTGGCAGCAGAAAGAAAGGCTAAAAGAGGTACGTACCATTTGATTGTATCTAACTTAGCTATGCTTAGGTAATACCAATATAGCAATAAAACAAAAATAGGATAGACATAATTAAAGGAACCTGTGAGCCAATAAATACTCTGACGAGTGATAGTAGGGTCTAAAAATAGAATGGCACTGATAAAAATAGTACTTGTAGATATCATAGCGGCTAGTTTTTTTTCCGTTGGGCCTAAAGCTATTTTAGAACCAAAATAAACAATGCCGCCCAATAATAAAGGATTGATCAGCTGCCATAGATATAAAGGAAGGCCCAAAAAAATAGTAGCTAGTAAATGGACAATGACGCGACCATTTGCCATTTTATAATGTTCTATATGCCTAGTTAAAAAGTAATGAAAGGTTGAAGAAGTAAAACGAGCATAAAAAAAGTCATCCCCATAGAAGCGAACTTGAAAAGTAACCATCAATGTCAATAAAAAAAGGAGAACGGAGGGGATTAAAAGTTTATACTGTTCTTTATTGTTAGGTCTCAAGACATTCTACTCCTTTCAATCATGGTAATTCCTATAGATATCCAGCATCTATAGTCTAATCTCTCACAGAATATATATGGCTTGCTTAACGGTTAATTGGCTTTAGGATTGTAGATCTATATAGAATCTCTTTTATTTTTTGCTTTTAAAAATAAAAAAATAAGATAAAAGATAATTCAATATAAGCACTAATAGGCTGATAATGACTTTAGAGATCATAGGTGTGAAATTCATATAGGTATATAGAAAAAATACGCCACCAACCTCAAGGAACATGGTAGCTCCTCGAGAAGAGAAGAAGCCAAAGATCTCTATCATTAACTCTCCCAAGGTATTACATGTGCTTCTGAATACAAATAGTTTATTTGTGATATAAGCAAAAATAACAGCAAAAATGACGGAAATTGCATTGGCTACAGTGGGGTTCATTTTTACTATATCATAAAGGAACCAATATGTGCCGAAACTAACACCAGTCGTACATCCACCCACTAGAATGTATCTAAATAATTTAGCATAGGGCATGGAAGTCCAAAGTTGTTGTAGGATAGTAATTATTTTTTTCATATCTTTTTACAGCCTTTTATTATATTTTTTACACTGTATGTGATTTGATACAATATATCTGGGTCGCTGCTTTACTTCATCATAAATTCTAGCAATATAGAGACCGATAATACCCAAAGACAGCATGATCATAGAGCCAATAAAAAGCAATAATAAAATAACAGTTGAAAAGCCACTGACAGCATGACCTAAAAAATAATTTGCTAAAGTTTGTAGGCCTAGTAAAATAGAAAATAAGAAAAAAATGATTCCACTGAAAATAGTAAGGTAAAGGGGTTTGCTAGTATAAGACAGAACAGAGTTAATGGCTAGCTTGATTAACTTAAAAGTAGAAAAACTACTTGTGCCATAGATTCTTTCGTCTACTTCAAAAGCATAGGTAGCAGATGTAAAGCCGACCCAGTCAACGATACCTCTAAAAAAAAGATTACTTTCTTGAAACTGACGAATAGCATTTGCTACTTGATGATCTAAAAGTTTAAAGTCAGAAGAATTTTCTAATTGCAGATCAGTTGTATTTTTTAATATTTTATAAAAACTGTTAGCTAGTAACTTATAAAGCGGTTTTTCTTTTCCTCTTGTTTTCTTTATTCCATGTACGATGTTAACTTTTTGGGTATCCATCAATGTAATCATATCTTTCACATATTTCGGGGGATGTTGTAGATCAGAATCCATGATTAAATAACGATCTGCTTCAATATAATCGATACCAGCACACAGAGCCATTTCTTTGCCGAAGTTACGAGCAAAACGAATAGCAGAGACATGAGGATATTTGTTTGTAATAGCACAGATTTCAATCCATGTAGAATCGGATGACCCATCGTCAACAATAATATATTTGCAAGAAATTTGATCTTCAAGAAATGTACTACTAATGGTGTCAAAATTTTTTTGTATAGCTTTAGCTTCATTATATACAGGTATGATCACGGCTAATGTCATTACTAATTTCACCTCAAATCATAATATAACAAAACACTACATAAACTGACTTAAATTGACAATACGATGATGTAGATAGTATACCATTTACTTCTAAAAAAGACAAGGAGGATAGACTTTTACAGGAGGGCAGAGATGAAGGTCAACAGTTAAGTCTTGATTCTAGGGTGACAAAAAATAATATGTGTTCAATAATAAAGAGCTTAGGATTGTTATGCACCCTAAGCTCTTTATTATTGTGGTTCTATTTCATTTTTTTATTCTATTATTATTTTTTTGCTTTACTCATTTCTACACACATAAGGATAAAGCCACCAGCACCATGTAAATCATTTTCACTTGTAGGTCTTGCGATGTAGTGAGCATAATCCCCAATGCCTGTACCAATGCAGATATTCCCAATGACAACATGTCCGTTTTCATCAAAAGTTAATGTATCGATAACACCTTGATAGCCTTTCCATGCGTATTCCAGATACTTTTCGTCTAAATGTCCCATACGAACTGCTTTTGCAATGGCATAAGAAAAGAGAGAAGAACAAGAGTTTTCAAGCCAGTTATCAGGTTGATCTCCTTTATCAATCACTTGATACCATAGGCCAGTTTTTTCATCTTGAAATTTTGGTAAAGAGATTAAAAGATCTTTTAAGATTTCAATCAGTTTAGGTCTGTCTTTGTGGTCAGCTGGTAAGTAGTCAAGCATATCTAAAATAGCAACAGGATACCAGCCGATAGCTCTACCCCAGAACTCAGGAGCTTTGCCTGTTTCAGGATCTGCCCAAAATGCTTCTTTGGTTTCGTCCCAACCATGATAGAGAAGTCCTGTCTCTTTATCTTTTGTGTGTTCTTCCATTAAAATAGCTTGGAATGTCATCATGTCAAAATACTCAGGCTCATTAAATGTATGAGCAAATTCTGTTGCAATAGGTCCAGCCATATATAAGCCATCAAGCCACATTTGGTTAGGGTATCTTTCTTTATGCCAAAATCCACCAGAAGGATTTGTAGGCCAATCTTTTAATAAGGGAACTAACGTATATAAGGCTTTTTTATACCTTTCGTCTCCTGTTCTTTTATATAGGTTAAAGAGAAGAATACCAGGTTGGATATCATCTAATTCATTTGAATTGTACTTTTTAATGCTACCATCAGGGAGGATTAAACTATCTACCCATCTTTTAATATAGTCATAATATTTCTCATCTTTTGTTTCTTCGTAGCAATGTTCCATTCCTTCTAGAAAAACACCTTGGTGATAGTGAAAACGATCAGGGGGTAACTGCTCAGGTTCAAATTTTGCCATGAGGGCGTCACAGCCTTTTTGTGCCCACTCAAGAGGTGTATACTCTACTTTTGTACTCATTATTGATCCACTCCTTTTAATTTGTATAGAATGTTGTATTTAGGATTTCGCAAATACACCAATATATACTAGTATCATAGCATATAAAAATGTACATTAGTTGCTCAATTCATGATTTTCTTCTTATATCTTGCTTTCTATAAAAGTGATAGAGTATAATAGAAAGAAGCGAGGTGAAAGCCATGAATGAAAAGCAATTGAATTATCAAAATGAAAATGGAAGCTTTTCTGTTACCCATCGAAAGGCCCTCAGTCATAATATGCCCTATAATCATTTTCATAGCAGTTATGAATTATTCTATTTAATTTCCGGAGAACGTTGTTTTTTTATTAAAGATCGAACAATTCGTATTAAAGAAGGAGATTTGGTTATTATTCAACCTAATATCCTGCATAAGACCACCAATTCGGATCTGCCTAAACATGAACGGATTATCATTAATTTTCAGGATGATTTTTTAATGCCTTTGCATGTTTCCGATTTTGATCGATTCCACCCATTGTTTAAAAGCGAATATAGCATTATTCGTTTTTCTTTGCATAATAGGATTTATGTGGAGGAGATATTTAATAGGATCATTCAGGAGTTGCAGGAAAAAAACACAGGTTATGAGGTTTATTCACAAACCCTCATTCTTCAGTTATTGATTTTTTGCTGTCGTTATTTAGAGCAAAATAATGTAGAGCCTTTAGAATATCCAAGCCCTATTCATGAGCGGATATCAGAGATTGTTCGATATATTAATAATCATTATACTGAACGTTTGACTTTAGAAGGGGTGGCAGATCAGTTTTATATTAGCCCTTATTATTTAAGCAGAGCTTTTAAAGAGGCTACAGGCTTTACTTTTATTGAGTATGTGAATAGCGTACGTATCAAGGAAGCCAAAAAGCTGTTGGAACAATCCAATTTAAAGGTGAAGAAAATAGCTGGGGAGGTAGGGTTTGGAAGTATCACTCATTTTGGACGTGTCTTTAAGGAAGTGACAGGGCATACACCACTGTATTATAGAAAGGCTTTTAAATAAAAGTATGTATTTGGGAGGGGAGTAGTGGAATGAACAAACAGGAAACGGGACATTTTAAAATGATTTTCACCATGTTGATTTTTGGTAGTATTGGTGTGTTTGTAAAAAGTATCAATCTATCGTCCATTGATATTGCATTTTTAAGAGCTTTGATAGGAACGGTTTTTTTAATAGGAGCAGGCTTCATGATGAAACAAAAAATTTCCTTGGTATCTATTAAGAAGAATCTTATTTTATTGGTTTTATCAGGAATGGGAATAGGATTTAACTGGATATTTTTGTTTCAGGCCTATGAATATACCACTCTATCTAATGCTACCTTGAGTTATTATTTTGCACCTGTTTTTGTTATGATTTTATCCCCTTGGGTGTTAAAAGAAAAGCTAACAGCAAAGAAGATAGGGTGTATTTTGTTTGCCATGTTAGGGCTATTTTTGCTTCTTAATGCTGAAACCCAAGTGGATGGAGATTTTGAGCATATCAAAGGAATTTTATATGGGCTTTTAGGTGCAGGAATTTATGCTAGTATTGTGTTAATGAATAAATTTATTAAAGATTTACCTGGATTTGAAACAACTTTAATTCAGCTATTTGTAGCTGCATTGATTTTATTGCCTAGTTTTTTTTATGGTGGAGGACCTAATTTGATAGGGATAGATATAAGGACATGGGGCTTTATTTTAGTTGTAGGAATTCTACATACAGGTGTTGCATATCTTTTATATTTTACTTCCATGAAAGAATTGAATGGTCAATCGGTTGCTATACTGAGTTATATTGATCCAATTTTTGCAGTTGTATTATCGGTTTTATTTTTAGGAGAGGGGATGAATGTCTTACAAGTAATGGGAGGTGTTTTTATTTTAGGCTCCACTCTTTTAAGTCAAAGGGAGGCTTTTGTCTGACAATAACTCATGGTATAATAAAATTTATGAATGACTTACTTAACAAGGAGGATATTACATATGGCATATACAAAAACAGAATTATTGACTCATTTAAAAGATCTAGGAATTGATCCAAAAGGGACCTTATTGGTCCATTCATCTATGAAGAGTATTGGAGAGGTAGAAGGTGGAGCAGATACAGTTCTTGATGCACTTTGTGAATATATGAAAGATGGACTACTTGTATTACCTACCCATACATGGTCCTATATTAATGCAGAAAACCCTAGATATTATGTTGAGACATCAGAGGTTTGTGTTGGTATTTTACCAGAATTATTTAGACAGAGAGAAGGTGTTGTAAGGTCCTTGCATCCTACTCATTCTGTTGCAGCTATTGGAAAAGATGCAGAAGAATTTATAAAGGATAATGAACTTTTTGATACTCCCTGTGCAAGACATTCACCTTGGGGGAAATTATTAGATAGAAAAGCACAAATTATGCTTTTGGGTGTAGATCTTAGAAGAAATACTTTTATACACGGTGTAGAAGAGTGGGTAGATATTCCTGGAAGAATGACAGATGATCATCAAATGCTTATTACAGTGCTTCCAGATGGAACAGAAATTTCCGTTCCATCAAGACGACATTGTGGTGATTCTTGGTCACAATATTTTTGGAAAGTAGATGATATGCTTATTAAGCATGATGCCATGTATAAAGGACGCTTTGGAGATGCGGAGGTTCGTATTTGTAAAACAGAGCCTATGACAGAAATACTAAATCAGATGCTTGCTATCAATCCTCATTTATTTTCAAATAATGATCCTTTGGATGAAGGGTTATACACTACTGTAGGCTTATAGATATACACCCTTATAACCGAAACTTCCGTAAGGCCTATACGGCTCTCCTGCTCACTCAATTCTCTATTTAAGAAGTCGCAGTTTTAGTGCGTATAGGCCTTACTCCGGAGTTTTTATGCTTATGAGGTTGTGTATATATAGTTTGCGGGGGATTTGATTTTGACTGTATATATCTATAGAGGGGGGATACCTATTAGATTTCTAAATAAGTATATTCGTCGATATTGGAAGTTATACTTTGTTACATTTATTTTTTTATCCGCTGAGGCAGTTTGCGACTTGCTGCAACCTACCATTATGTCTAAAATTATTGACCAAGGTGTAGGTACTAGTGATATTAATTATGTTCTACGTATGGGTGGTTTTATGCTATTGGTCACAGGGGTTGGAGCAGCTATGGCAGTCATTCGGAATATTATCTCTAGTATTGTGTCTCAACGCTTTGGACGAGATCTTAGGGGAGATCTTTATAAAAAGATTCAAAATTTTTCTTTTGATAATGTTAATGAGTTTCAGGATGCTACTTTAATTACTCGTTTAACCAATGATGTCAATCAAGTACAGAACTTTGCCCACGGGATGATGAGAATATTTATAAAGGCACCTATTTTATGTATTGGTAGCTTGGTGATGGCAGCCTTGATCAATCCTTCTATGACTTGGATTCTTGTAGGGGTTATTCCTATTATCGTTTTTTTAATTTTTCTAAATATGAAGATTAGTTACCCCTTCTTTATTCAAATGCAAAAAGCCTTAGATGGATTAAATGCAAGGATGCGAGAATATTTAGCAGGTATCCGTGTAGTTAAAGCTTTTAATCGCTTTGATTATGAGGTAGATCGGTTTACAGAAGCTAGTAAAGATCTAACACAGATATCCATAAAAGGGATGCGCATTATGGCAGTTTTTCGGCCAGGTATCACTTTGGTCGTAAACCTTGGAATTATACTGGTACTTTGGCTTGGAGGGTATAAGGTAAGCAAAGGAGAGATGCAAGTAGGTCAGATTGTAGCTTTTACTAATTATATGACTCAGATTCTTTTTTCTCTAATGATGTTGTCACGAGTATTTACAATGTTCATTCGTGCCAAAGCATCGGCTAGCCGAATTGGAGATGTATTTGCAGCAGAAAATACACTACAAAGAGAAGAAGAAAAAGGGCCTAGACAAGCCAAAGAAGAAACTACATATGATCAGAATATAAAAGGACATATAGCTTTTAGAAATGTAGGATTTTCCTATGGGGGAGAAGGAGAAGGGGTACTACATGATATTTCTTTTGCTTGTAAGCCTGGAGAGCTACTGGGCATTATTGGATCTACGGGGGCTGGTAAAAGTAGTTTGGTCAACTTAATTCCTCGATTTTATGATGTGACAGAGGGGGCAGTGGAAGTTGATCATGTGGATGTGCGTGATTACAATTTAAAGGTTTTACGTGAAGCCATTGGTATTGTACCCCAAAAGAGTCTTCTTTTTACGGGAACAATTTTTGATAATATTAGGTGGGGAAGAGAAGATGCCACTGATAAGGAAGTTGAGAAAGCAGCAGCCATTGCAGGGGCCCATGAGTTTATTTCTACCTTTCCTAAAGGGTATGAAACACAGCTTGGGCAGGGTGGTGTTAATCTTTCAGGTGGACAAAAGCAAAGAATATCCATAGCTCGAGCCATAATTAAAAATCCGAAAATTTTGATTATGGATGATAGTACTAGTGCTGTTGATTTAGTGACAGAAGCAAAGATTAGAAGAGAATTGCAGAAGTATATGAAAAATACGACAACAATTTTGATTGCTCAGCGGATTACATCTGTTATGAATGCAGATCAGATTATGGTATTGGACAATGGAAAAATTGCAGGGCTAGGTACTCACGAAGAATTACGAAATAACTGCGATATTTATAAAGACATCCTTTACTCTCAGTTAGGGAAGGAGGGATTTGCTCATGTCATCGAAACAATCTAGTAGGCCGCCA
>JAAZLH010000178.1 GCA_012799415.1 Candidatus Epulonipiscium sp.
GCACCTTTTAAACCTTCCCTATATTCCACTTTAATAGCTACACAAGGGCGAGTATAAGAACTAGAAAGCTTGTCCCATGTAGTTACCCTAACCTGTGGAGTAGTAATGGTTACTTTTTGATTAAGCAGCGTAAATAATGTTGTAGCAGCTGTTCCCATACTAATGTTTCCAATTTCACCTAAGGCATCTTTTTGTTCGTCCGTAAGGTCTTCTAGCGCTACAGATGTGTCTTCTGGCTCAACATCCTGATTATCATTTCCTAATAGAGCATCTATTTCCGCTTGAGAAAGCGTATTTGCCATTAGTAGTCCTCCTCTCGTATAATGTCTGTAATCTGAATCGCATTTTTATTTTTATGAATTCCAGGTTTTCCTTTAAATTTAAACAAATCTCCTACCATTATCTTAAGATCCGAATCAAAATAAGAATCTAGCGGGATCGTATCTCCTTGCTGTAAATGCAAGAACTCTCCTACTGTAATATAAGTCTGTCCCAAAATTGCTTGAACAGGAATCTTGGCCGTTTCCAGCTTAGTTTCTAGATAAAGGTGATATTCCGTATCATCTTTATGTTCAATTGGTGTTAACCAATACTTGGTATTTAAACGATCCATATAAGGCTCAATTACAATATGAGGAATACAAATATTCAACAAGCCTTCTTTATCCCCAAATTCTATGTTTAAGGTCAGTAAGGCGATCATTTCATTAGGAGAAATAATTTGGGCAAATTGAGAATTTGTTTCTAACTTTTCTAACCGTGGATGTATTTTTGCCACGTTTTCCCATGGCTCACGCATGAGTCCAAGCCATTGGCCAATCATACGCTCTAAGAGAGTCCGCTCTATTTCCGAAAATTCGCGAATCTTGTCAATGCCAGTACCAGATCCACCAAGGACTCGGTCTATTATAGAATATCCGATATTAGAAGATAATTCAAGAATAATCGACCCTTTCATAGGAGCAAAATCTACGATTCCCAAAATCACAGGATTATTTAAGGAATTGGTAAACTCTGAATATGTAACTGCCTCCGCATTGATAACCTCAATATGAATAGGAGTTCTTAAATAACCAGATAAGTAAGTTGTCAATAATCTAGCATAATTTTCAAATATAATTTCTAAGGTGCGTAGCTGTTCTTTTGCAAACTTGGAAGGCCGGGAAAAATCATAATCTTTTATTTGTTGTCTTTGGCTATCAGTCTGCATTTCTTCCATATCCAGTTCTCCGGTATTAAGAGCTTTTAGAAGATTATCTATTTCATTTTGTGATAATACTTCTGCCATATGACCACCTCCTTTTGTCAATATTCTTTTCTATTGGATAAAAAACTCACCTAAATAAATATCGGCAATTCCATTGGTTTGAAAATTAGCTCTCAACTGTTCTAAAATTTCTTCCTTTAATGCTTGGTGAGCATTAGGTCTTGTCATTTCTTCAAAAGTTTTTGTTGTAAGAACCTCTATGATTATATCGCGAATAACCACTTTTTGTTCTTCAATTTGTGTCGTTAGGGTTTTTGCATCTTTAGATTTTGAGTTAATGCCAATTGAAGCCGTTAAACGGATAATATGATGTTTTTTCTCATTTTCAGTCATCAAATTTGTAGTGATGGGATCTTCAATACTAATCATTTTAATATCTTTCATTGGAACGATGTCCGCCATCCCATGATAACTTGCATTGCCATTGTTTTGGCTAGAGGAGGCAACACGGTTTAAAATCGTTGATACATAGAATAATGCAGCCGTTACTGATACTAAAGCAACCAACAGTACTCCAACCATAATTATTTTATTTTTTTCCATCTTGTTCCCCCCTCGATTGGTTTAAGTATTGATCTAAATTCTTTAGGTCTAGTGAATGATTTAAAATTTTCATTTCTACACGGCGATTTTGTGCCCGCCCTTCAGCTGTCTCATTGGATGCAATAGGTGCATATTCCCCAAATCCATCAGCAGAAATTCGTTTTGGATCAAAATCCTTTTCGTGAATATAATATTCTGCTACAGCAATAGCCCTAGCCGAAGACAAATACCAATTACTAGGGTATTGGGCTGTCCGTATTGGCCTGTTATCTGTATGCCCTTCAATCTTAATTCGATAATCTTCGTATTTTTTAAGGGGCTCTACCATAGCCTCTAATATATCTATGGCTTCCGGCTTTAAAGCAGCCTTCCCTGTATCAAAAAAAACACCGTCTAAAAAACTTAAGCGAACATACATTTCATTGTAATCAATATCTACTTTCTGAGCAATTCCAGTTTGCTCCATATGTTCTTTTAACTCTTCAGCAATTTCCTTTAACTCTTCCAATTCTTTAGAATAAATCCCTTCCATAGTCTCTAAAAAAAACTGATCTACGTTAGGCATTTGACTAACGCCTCCACCTAATTGTTGTGAATTTGATACAGAGGGTCCTCCATCTAAAATACCCACACCTCCATCAAATGAACTAATAAAGGCTTGAAATTTTGCTGCATCAATTTTAGACATAGAGAACAATAATACAAAGAAGCAAAGAAGCAATGTTACCATATCACCATAAGTATTCATCCATTCTGCAGCACCTTGCTTAATTATAACAGGACGTTTTTTTCGAGCCATTAGCGTCCACCTGCTTCCTCTACTCCATCATTTCGATTGACCTGCTGACGTAGGGCTGGAGATAGAAATGCTTTTAATTTTTCTTCAATAATCCGTGGATTTTCACCAGCTTGAATGGAAAGCAATCCTTCAATCATTACTTCCTTTAATAAAATTTCTTCACTACTCCGTATTTTTAGCTTTGTAGCTGTTGGTCCTGCCAATAAGTTAGCCAGTAAGGTACCATAAAGGGTCGTAATTAATGCAACAGCCATACTAGGTCCTATTTGATCCGGATCATCCAACTTCTGTAACATATTAATAAGCCCAACTAAAGTTCCAATCATTCCCCAAGCGGGGCCCATACTAGCCACTGTTTCCCAAAAATTTTGACTTTCTTCATGCCGCCCTTCAACAAAAGCCAATTCTGTTTCTAAAATATTCCTTACTAATTCTGGATCTGTTCCATCTACAATCAGCAAGATACCTTTTTTCAAAAAATCATCATCAATGGATTGGGCGGCTTCCTCTAAAACAAGTAGTCCTTCTTTTCTTGCTACATTGGCCAATTCTATAATTTTTTGAATAACGTTACCTGCGTTGTTTTCTACAGTTTTAAATATGTAACGAATGGTTTTAAGAGAATTTATAAATTTTTCTAAAGGATACGAAACCAACGTTGCTGCAAAAGTACCACCTATTGTAATCATAACAGATGCTAAATCTGCAAAATTCCATATGTTCCCATCTAGAGTGATAGAGACAACCAAAAAAACAATTCCTAGAACTAATCCTATCAAGGATGCAATATCCAAAACCTCACCTCATTCCTTAAAGCTTATTTCTTTATGATGGAAATGCAAATATTTTTCTTTTGTAATCGATAGCTAAATCTACAATTTCGTCAATGCTTTCTTTGGCTACAACCTTACGTCCTGTGGTCATGGTAATGACTGTATCTGGTGTAGACTCTACATACTCAATTAAGTCTGCATTGATAAGAACTTTTTGATCATTGATTTTGGTTACATAAATCATGATTTCACTCCTTTACAGTATAGATATCTAAGTATTAGACTTAGATATCTATACAAATATGATTATTTCGTAATTGTTTATAAATAATCTTTTCTTATATGATCTTTATATGATTATCGTTTAAGGTTCACTAGCTCTTGAAGCATTTCATCGGAGGATGTAATCACTCGGGAATTGGCTTGGAACCCTCTTTGTGTTGTAATCATTTCTGTAAATTCTCTTGATAAGTCTACGTTAGACATTTCAAGAACCCCAGAGTTAAGAATAGGATCTTCCCCAATCATATCAAAATCACCGGAGTTAGGGGTTGTATCAAATAAGTTAGCTCCTACCTTCTGTAAACCTGCTGGATTCCGGAATTTTGCTACCGAAATCTGTCCAAGCACTTTACTATCCCCATTGGTGTATCGACCGGTAATAATTCCGTCAGGTCCAACATTCACACCATTTAGTTGACCTGGTGCTTGTCCTGAGCCTGCACCACTACCATCACCACGGTAGGATTGAACAGTAGTTTTTTGGTTATAGTGAGTCATCTTTGAAACATCCACAGTGATATCTATCTCATCAATCGTAAGAGCAATAGCATCTGGTGCTCCATCAACAGGTGTTAATGTCCCACCTGTAAAACTCAGGCTTACTGCTGGGGCTGGATCTGGTAGTTTACCATCAGAATCAAAACTAAGAACTGCTGAATCGAGCTTAAATTTATCTGGTTCTATTGTATAACTTTTTCCGTTAAAACCAATTTTCACAACAGGGTCACCATCTGCATTTGTTGTAGTTGGAATTTCTAACGTCCATTGTCCAGCATCAGCCCCAGTAAGAATTTTTTCCGCCTTAAAGGGCACTGAATACTCATTCCCCAAACTATCAAAGAAATTCATCATAATGACAGCTTCTGTATCACTAGTAGATAAATTTCCTTCCCATCTGACTTGCTTTGTTGCAGCAGGGGCTACAGATTCAGAGTCTCCGGAATAAATGGATAATGGGCTTACAGGACCTTTTTGAATGGTTGTGCCGTCA
>JAAZLH010000179.1 GCA_012799415.1 Candidatus Epulonipiscium sp.
GTCATAGGATCTTGGAATATCATTGCAATTCTCTTTCCATTAATCCTCTGTCTCATTTCCTTTTTTGAAAGCTTTAAAATATCTACTTGAACCTTTTTCTTATCTCTATAGTAAGTAAAATCAATATTTCCATTATTAACTTTTCCATTACCGCTTAATATCCCCATAGCTGCCTTCATTGTAACTGATTTCCCACTACCACTTTCACCTACTATTGCAAGGGTTTCTCCTCTATACAAATCTAAATTAACACCTCTAATAGCATTCATCATACCTGCTGAAGTCTCGAAGGATATAGATAAATCTTTTATGGTTAATATTTTTTCCTTTTTCATCTATCCAAGCCTCCTATCTTTCTTTCATCTTAGGGTCAAATGCATCACGTATACCATCAGCTAGTATATTGAAGCTTAACATTAATATTGCAAGTACTATTACTGGGGGCAATATCATGTATGGATGTGTTGTAAATGACTTAAATGACTCACTTATTAGTGATCCTAATGAAGCCATTGGAGCTGGAACTCCTAATCCAATAAATGCTAGGAAGGCTTCTGTAAATATATCTCTTCCAAGAATATCTGTACCAAACCAATAGTATACATCTTCTAGACCTGTTTCTTTTCCATCCTTAGATACATACTTATTAACTTCAACTTCTCCTGAAGAAGTATTCATAGTTTCACTACCATCAAATATTCCTAGGTTTTCTATTCCAGGAATTCTTGGTGCAAGGTTTTGGTGTGCAATAGTTTGTGAATCATAGGTATGTTCATTCATTCCAACACCAAATATTGCAAGTAGGGTAATTATTATAATAGAAGCTAATGCTACTATTGCTGCCTTATTCTTCTTTAAACGGGATAGAACATCTTGCCAATAAGATTGACTAGCATAAATTTTATCAGCACTAGCAACATTTTCAGCGCCAACTAATTCAAAGTCATCTTCTAAAAATTCTATTTTTTCCTTAGATGCTGTATTACTCATGTTCATCCCCCTTTGCTAATCTAATTCTTGGATCAATAACTCCATATAAGATATCAACTAATAGCATAATTCCTATATACATTGCACTATATATAAATGCTATTGCAACTATTACGTTATAATCATTTGATTGAATTGCAGTTACTAAAAGGCTTCCAATTCCAGGAATTGAGAATATCTTTTCAATAACTAAACTACCTGTCATTAAACCAACTATTAATGGTGCTAGAACTGTAATAATTGGAATTAAAGCATTTCTTAATGCGTGTCTTGTTATCAATCTAATTCCACTTATTCCTTTACTTTCTGCAAGCTGCATATAATCTGAATCTAACACTTCTAACATTTCTGTTCTTGTAAAACGAGCTATTGTAGCTATTGTAAACATACATAAAGCTATTGTTGGAAGCACAGAAGATTTAAATGGCACTCCTCCATCATAAAGAAGGGGGAATAAATCAATTTTAAAGCCTAAATAATATGATAGCCCTAATGCAAAAACGTATGAAGGTAAACTAACACCTAAAACTGAAATTACTGTAGTCATTGTATCCCATATTGTATTGTGCTTTAAAGCTGCTACTACACCTAAAATTAATCCTATTACTGCTCCTAATAATACAGCTTGTCCTCCAACTCTTACTGATATTGGCAAACGTGTTTCTAGTAATGTAGCTATAGGTGTATTTTTTGAAATTGTATAAGAAACCCCAAAGTCTCCTGTAAGCATGTTCTTTACATAATTAAAAAATCTCACAAACACCGGCTTATCCAGTCCGTATTTTTGATTTAATAAAGCAATTTGCTCTGCTGTTAATTTTTCATCTGCAATTCCTCCTTTAAAAAATTACAGTGGTAAGCTAGTACCACTGTATTATTTAATAATTATTTATACTTCTTAGTTCTTAGCTGCATTCTTGAAGATTCTTGGAACTCCAACTGA
>JAAZLH010000180.1 GCA_012799415.1 Candidatus Epulonipiscium sp.
ATGTTAGGAACTGAGGAAAAAATATGATAAAATAGAAATTAAAATAGAACTAAAAGAGATAGAAAGGATGGACAGCATGAGGCATGATAAAAAAACAATAATATTACGTATTTGCTTACTACTTGCACTACTTTTGATAGTGACTAGTTGTACACCAACTATACCTAAAGAGCCACCTAAAAATATGGAACAGGGAGAAAAAGAGGGAGTAGAGCAAGAAACAATAGAAGAAGTAGAAGAAAAGGAAGAAATGATCGATCAAGAAAATAAAGACGAAGAAGTAGACAGCCCTGCTGTAGAAATTGATTATCAACAAATTCAACCCAACGAAATTGGGCATATTATGGTTGTCATGTATCACGGTATTATGGATAACCCTCCTTATCATCGAACAGAAGAAGACTTTTGGAAAGATCTAAAATATATGTATGATCATAACTATAGACCCATCAGCATACAAGATTATGTAAAACAAAATATTACAATAGAGGCAGGATATACTCCTATTGTACTTACTTTTGATGATGGTCTTCCAAGTACCTTTTCGTTGATTGAAGAAAATGGAGAGCTAAAAGCAGATCCCCATTGTGCTGTGGGAATTATGGAACGGTTTTCAGAAACCTATCCAGATTTTAAAGCAAGAGCAACTTTTTATATCAATGGACATGATCCCTTTGAAGGAGCAGGGAGTGTAAAGGATCGATTTGAATATCTTATTGAGAGAGGATATGATATTTCTAATCATACAGATACCCATGCAGATTTAGCCAGTTTAAATGCAGAAGAAATTCAAAAAGAAATTGGCAAAGTAGATGCTATGATCAAAGGCATTCTAACTGATTATTCAATGGATACTTTTTCTTATCCTTTTGGAAAACGTCCCAAAGAAGAATTGCGAAAATGGATAGGAGCAGGATCTTACGAAGGTCATGAATATACCTATCAAATGGCATTTAGAGAAGGACCTAGTGGCCCCTTTGTACCACCCATTCATACTCAATTTGAATTTTACAACGTACCTCGTGTGCGGGGTTCAGAAGGAGCAGAAGGTGATTTATGGTGGTACTTTGATTTCTATGAGAAAAATCCAAAGCAACGTTATATTTCTGATGGTAATCCCAACCGAATTGCAGTGCCAGAAGGCAAAGAATCGAATATTCAAGTGGAGGCCTTGCAGGGCAAAGAAATTTACACATACTGATCGTAGAAGGAGGAGGGAAAGATGAGTATACAATATGTATTGGGAAGATCGGGAGCAGGTAAAACCCATTTTTGTTATCAATCCATGCAACAGGCCTTGCAAAAAAATGAAGATCACCCATTAATACTTCTCGTCCCGGAACAGTTTACTTTACAAACTCAAAGAGACTTTGTTCATCTTCAAGAAAACAAAGGAATGATGCGGGCAGAAGTTCTCAGTTTTCAAAGATTGGCTTACCGGCTTTTTGATGAGCTTGGAGGTCTACCACAAAAAGTACTAGACGAGATTGGAAAAGGTTTGGTCTTACAGCATGCTGGTGCCCAGTGTAAGGATCAACTTGAAGTTTTTGCTAAAGCGTTACAAAAACCAGGTTTTATGAAAACTTTGGGTACAACGATATCCGAATTTTATCAGTATGATATTGATGCAGAACAGTTGTTAGGCTATATTGGAGATTTGGGAGATAAACCATTACTACAAAAAAAGATGAAGGATATCTATTTTTTATATGAAGCCTTCCAAAAATATATTCAAGAAGAATATATTACTATGGAGGAGATGCTAGATTATGTAAGTAAAAAGATTCCACACTCTGATTACTTAGAAGGAGCAGAGATATGGATTGATGGTTTTTATGGATTTACTCCTCAGCAATACAAAGTACTATATCAATTAGCTAGGAAGGCAAAAAAAATCTACATTACATTAACAGCAGATCCAAAAGATTATAAGACTGTGCCTTTAATAGAAACAGACCCTTTCTTTGAAAGTAAAAAAACCGTTCATAAATTAGAGCGAATGGCTGCTTTTTATCAGATTACTTTGGATGAACCCTTTATCCTAGGACAAGATCCTCCATATCGATTTCAAAAAAATAAAGAGTTGGCTCATCTAGAAAAACAATTTTTGGCTTATCCTTCAAAGGCCTATATAGGGTCTGTAGAATCTATTGGAATCTATGGAGCCAGTAACCCTTATGTAGAAGTAGAGCAAACAGCTCAAGTCATTTTACGATTGGTTAGAGAAGAAGGTTATCGGTTTAGAGATATTGCAGTTGTTACGGCAGGATTACCTCAGTATCAGAAACTTGTGGAAGCCCTATATACCCAATATCAAATACCTCATTTTATTGATCAAAAACAAGGTATTCTTCACCAACCTCTCATCGAAGTTGTGCGAAGTGTACTTCAAATCTTTCTTAGACAATGGTCTTACGAAAGTGTTTTTCGATATCTAAAAACAGGTCTTTTACCCATTGAACAAGAAGAGTTGTTTTTGTTAGAGAATTATGTGTTGGCTCATGGTATCCGTGGTATTACACAGTGGACAAAAAAGGGATACTGGCTAGATGAGACGCCTAAAGATGAAGCCCAGAAAAAGCAACAAGAGGAAATTTTAGAGACTAAAGAAAAAATATTGAATCCTCTTCTTGCCTTCAGGGAGAAAGTAATGAACAAAAAACATTTGACTATTCAGGATATTACTGTGGCACTTTATGAACTGTTAGAAGATGCTGAAATAGTCCATAGACTGAAAAAAGAGATTGATTTTTTTCAAAAGGAACAAAAACATCTTTTGGTCAGTGAGACATTACAGTCTTGGCAAATGCTGATGGATGTCTTAGATAAAATGGTAGAGGTAATGGGGCGGCAAGAAGTGACCCTAAAAGAATATGCAGATATTTTAGACGCAGGTCTTGGACAATGTGAAATGGGTTTAGTTCCACCGGGGGTAGACCAAGTTGTCATTGGAGATTTCAAACGTTCTCGTTTGCAAAATATCAAAGCCCTATTCATCATCGGAATGAACGATGGGATTTTGCCTTCAGTCATAGAGCAAGAAGGTGTTTTTTCTGATGGAGAGCGTTTGGTCATGACGAGTTTAGGAATGGAAGTAGCACCAGATAGTAGGCGCAAAGCTTTCGAGGAGCAGTTTTTAATCTACTTAGGATTTACAAAACCTAGTCATTATCTTTACCTTAGCTATACCGTAGGAGATGCAGAGGGAAAAGCAAAGCGCCCATCCATGCTCATTGGAAAAATGAAAGGAATTTTTCCTACCCTAATAGAAAAAAATGATCGCGAAGAAGATGATGAAATTTCCTTCATCGGTCGACCGGAAGCTACTTTCTACCATTTAGGCAACGCTTTTCGACAAGGCATGATGGAGCAAAATATTCCACCTTTGTGGATGGACGTCTATAGTTGGTTTTATGAACAACCAATATGGCAAGAGCCTTTAGAAAGAATGGCAGAGGGTTTATTTCACACCAATATGGAAGAAAGATTAAGTAAAGATGCAGTACAAAAACTGTATGGAGATGCATTATACACTAGTGTCTCTCGTTTAGAAAAGTATATTTCCTGTCCTTTTGCTTATTTTGTAGAATATGGCCTAGAGGCAAAAGAAAGAAAGTTTTATCGGTTGGAAACACCGGATATTGGCCGACTTTTTCATGATGTTTTAGATGGTTTTTCAAAAAAATTAGAACAAAGGAACTGGGATTGGAGAAAGATAGAAGCAGCACAGACCAATGAATTGATCAATGAGGTCATGGACGAAGTTGTAGCAGCAAGTCACTATAGTGTATTTTTGAGTACCCACCGGAATCGACATTTGACTCATCGCTTGAAACGTATTACAAAACGAGCCATATGGGCTTTGCAAGAGCATATCAAAAGAGGGGTCTTTGAACCCTTGGGATTTGAAATTGGCTTTGGAGAACAGGAAAAACTGCCTCCTATTGTCATTGAACTTCCTACAGGTCAAAAGTTAATTTTAACTGGGCGCATTGATCGAGTGGACATTCTAGAGCAAGATGGAAGGGTATATGTAAAGATTATAGATTATAAATCTGGTGCTACAGGCTTTCAATTGCTAGATATTTATTATGGACTTCAGTTGCAACTCATTCTATATTTAGATGCATTGCTAGGTAGTGGACAAAGCCTTTTTCATAAAGAGTTGTTACCAGCAGGAATGTTTTATTTTCGAATTGATGATCCTATGATTAGCGCGGTTCAAAATTTGAGTCCAGAAGAAATAGAAAGCCAATTATTGAAGAAACTGAAACTATCTGGATTGGTTTTAGCAGATATTGATATTATAAAAAAAATGGATGATACCATTGAAAGATATTCGGATGTACTACCTGTCCAAGTTACAAAGAATGGGCTAGGTAAAACTTCATCTGTAGCTACTTTGGAAGAGTTTCAACAATTGCAAGATTATGTACGGTCATTAGTGGAGACTGTTGGGACAGATATTTTAAAGGGAGAGATTAGTATTGCTCCTTATCAGATGAAAACCCAGACTTCCTGTGATTATTGTTTATATGATGGGATTTGCCAATTTGACTTGCAGTTAGAAGACAACAAGTATCAAGTTCTACCTCAAATTGGAAAAGAAGAATTGTGGGATAAAATTAAAAAAGAGAAATAATTAGGTGACAGACTGCACATACTGGGAGTATGAGAAAAAGATATATGATTTATGGATTGTTAGGATGGTGTGTAGAAGTGTTTTGGACGGGAATGGGCTCTTTGTTTCGTGGTGACTTCACGTTGCAAGCCAGAACGTCTATTTGGATGTTTTTTGTCTATGGATTGGCCCTATTATTAGAACCCATTCATCATCGTATTCGTCATTGGCCCATTTGGATGAGAGGAAGTGTATATACAGTTATTATATTTGCTATTGAATACATGACAGGGCTGATTTTATCTAGTTTTCACCTTTGTCCTTGGGATTATAGCGGGACTACATGGTCAGTTCATGGCTTAATTCGCTTAGATTATGCCCCAGCTTGGTTTTTAGCTAGCCTTCTTTTTGAAAAAATACATGATTATTTAACAGAGGATGAGCCAATGATTGTTGTACCAAAGAAAAGATACTCTTAATTGTATTTTTTTAGTATACTATGGTATAATGAAAGGTAACACGTAATAAAACCTCAGTTCAGAAAAGTCTTGAATCCAATTGGTTTAAGGCTTTTCTGTTATAAAAAATTAATCAGTAAACTTTATCGTATAATAAAGAGTGGGGGTATAAGATGAATCAGTTATTTATGGGGGTAGACATTGGTTCCACCACGATTAAAATTGTGGTATTAGATCAACGAGATCAGCTCCTATACCATAGTTATGAACGTCATTATGCGAATATTAAGGAAACCTTAGTCAAGGCTGTTAAAAAGGTATACCAAGCTATAGGGAATGTAAAAGTTCAAATTGCTCTTACTGGTTCTGGAGGCCTTGGTATGGCACAAACACTAGGTATTCCTTTTGTACAAGAAGTCATTGCAGGAACCAAAAGTATTCAAAATTGGATTCCCCATACAGATGTAGCCATTGAACTGGGTGGGGAAGATGCTAAGATTACATATTTTGATGGCTCAATAGAACAAAGAATGAACGGAACTTGTGCTGGAGGTACAGGTGCTTTTATTGATCAAATGGCCATCTTACTTCAAACAGATCCAATAGGATTAAATGAATTAGCCAAGCATCATCAAACATTATATCCTATAGCAGCTCGTTGTGGTGTGTTTGCGAAAACAGACGTGCAGCCATTGTTAAATGAAGGGGCATCAAAAGAAGATATTGCGGCATCTATTTTTCAGGCCGTCGTCAATCAAACAGTCAGTGGATTGGCATGTGGAAAGCCAATTCGAGGAAACATTGCTTTCTTAGGTGGTCCCCTATATTTTTTATCTGAATTACGTACACGATTTATAGAGACTTTACAATTAACACCAGAGCAAGTGGTTTTTCCAGAGGATTCTCAATATTTTGTAGCTAAAGGTGCTGCTTTAGGTGCTAAGGAAGAGATGCATATGATTTCTATTAGTTCCCTCTTGCAACAGATGGAAAACTATACAGGAGATGATATGCAGACTGTATTCAGAAGGGATCCTTTATTTAAGGATAAGGTGGAATATGAGGAATGGAAAGAAAAACATGCACAATATCGAGTAAAAAGAAGACCCTTAGAAAGTTTTGAAGGAGATTGTTACCTTGGAATTGATGCAGGTTCAACAACAACGAAAGTGGCTTTAGTAGATGCAGAAGGTGTACTGTTATATTCCTATT
Organism: Candidatus Epulonipiscium sp.; assembly: GCA_012799415.1. Classification (GTDB taxonomy): domain Bacteria; phylum Bacillota; class Clostridia; order Lachnospirales; family JAAYNZ01; genus JAAZLH01. Next base: position 6,292 of record JAAZLH010000180.1, read on the forward strand.
ATGGAAGTAACAAAGGAAACCCTTTACAAAGTGTAGTAGAAGCCCTTCAAGAAGTTTACATTAAGCTACCGGCCAAGGCAAATATCCGTTATTCTGCTGTAACAGGGTACGGTGAGGCTTTGCTTAAGGCAGCTTTACAAATTGATATTGGAGAAATTGAAACCATTGCTCACTATACAGCGGCAGCTTTTTTCCAGCCAGAGGTTGATTTTATTTTGGATATCGGTGGGCAGGATATGAAATGTCTTCGGATTAAGGATGGTATTATCGATGATATCATGTTAAATGAAGCTTGTTCATCTGGTTGCGGGTCCTTTATTGAAACTTTTGCACAGTCATTAAATATGAGTGTAGAAGATTTTGCAAAGGAAGCAGTGTTTAGCCAATCACCTGTTGATCTAGGTTCTAGATGTACGGTTTTTATGAACTCAAAAGTAAAACAATCACAAAAAGAAGGAGCTACTATTGGAGATATTTCAGCAGGTTTGTCCTACTCAGTGATCCAAAATGCATTATTAAAAGTAATTAAGTTAAGAAATCCGGAGGAGTTAGGTCAGCATATTTTGGTGCAAGGAGGGACTTTCTATAATGATTCTGTCCTTCGTAGCTTTGAGTTAATTTCTAATAGAGAAGTAATTCGCCCAGATATAGCAGGAATTATGGGGGCGTTTGGAGCTGCATTGCTGGCCAAAGAACGATGTGGAGAAGCAGAAAGTACTTTATTAGATCAAGGTACCTTGACCATGTTTTCTACCGAGAGTACTTTTAAACGTTGTAGCCTTTGTAACAATCATTGCCTTCTTACAGTGAATGCCTTTTCTGATGGCAGAGAGTTTATCTCGGGTAATCGGTGTGAGCGAGGACTTGGGATAGAACGTAAGCAAGAAGAGCAGATTCCTAATCTATACAATTATAAGTATAAGAGAATGTTTAGCTACAAACCTTTGCCGAGAGAAAAAGTAACAAGGGGGATTGTGGGCATTCCGCGAGTGTTAAATCTATATGAGAACTATCCTTTTTGGTTTACTCTTTTTACTCAACTTGGATTTAGGGTTGTACTTTCTCCGTCATCTAGCAAAGACTTATATGAAAAGGGGATGGAAAGCATTCCATCTGAATCTGTTTGTTATCCTGCTAAGTTGGTTCATGGACATATTATGGCCCTCATTGAAAGAAAAGTAGATTTAATTTTTTATCCATCGATTCCTTATGAAAAGAAGGAAGACCCTAATGCAAATAATCATTACAATTGTCCTATTGTTACTTCTTATCCAGAAGTGATTCAACATAATGTAGATGATATTCAGCAAGGGAAAATTAAATTTCTAGATCCTTTTCTTCCTATATTTCATAAAAAGCGACTGATAGAACGCTTACATGAAGAATTTGTAGAATGGAATATTTCAAAAGAAGAGATTCAGAGAGCGGTAGAAGCGGGATGGAAAGAAGAAGAACAAGTAAAACTAGATATTCAAGCTAAAGGAGAAGAGGTATTACAGTATTTAAAAGAAACAGGTAAGAAAGGAATTGTTCTTTCAGGGCGACCCTACCATATTGATCCTGAAATTCATCATGGCATTCCAGAGTTGATTACAGGACTAGGAATGGCTGTACTAACGGAAGATTCCATTGCCCATCTAGGTCAAGTTAAAAGGCCTTTACGGGTTGTGGACCAGTGGGTATATCATTCTAGACTTTATAGAGCAGCATTTTTTGTTGCTACTCAGCCAGATTTAGAGTTGGTACAGCTGACCTCTTTTGGCTGTGGTCTAGATGCAGTGACGACAGATCAGGTGCAAGAAATTCTACAAATGCATGGTAAAAGCTACACTTCATTAAAAATCGATGAAGGGAATCAATTAGGGGCAGCTCGTATTCGACTTCGATCTCTACAAGCAGCTCTTTTAGAGAGAGATAGGAAAGGTATAACTCCTTCTATACCAGAACTCGTAGATGAACCTGTAAGGTTTGAAAAAGAGATGAAAAAAACCTATACAATTTTAGCACCTCAAATGTCTCCTATCCATTTTGAATTAATAGAAGAAGCATTTCGATTATCAGGTTATCAAATGAAAGTTCTACCATCTGTAGATGAAAAAGCAGTGGATGTAGGACTTAAATATGTAAATCATGATGCTTGTTATCCATCTATTCTCGTTATTGGCCAAATCATGGAAGCCCTTCAATCAGGAGAATACGATCCTGATCGAACGGCAGTGATGATTTCTCAAACGGGAGGGGGATGTCGTGCAACCAATTATATTGCTTTTTTAAGAAAAGCTTTAAAGGATGCAGGATTAGAACAGGTTCCAGTCATTTCACTGAATGCATTGGGACTAGAGAAAAATCCAGGATTTAAAATCACCCCTACCTTATTGCATAAATCTATTATGGCTTTGATTTATGGAGATGCTTTAATGCGTATGGTTTTTAAAATTCGACCTTATGAAAAGGTGAAAGGTTCAACCAATCAACTATACGAGAGATGGATCGAAAAATGCAAAAAGTCTTTGGCCTCTTCTAGTTTACGTAATTTTAAAGAAAATCTACGTGAAATGGTACAGGACTTTGATCGACTTGAAATTCATCAGATGAAGAAACCACAAGTTGGATTAGTAGGAGAGATATTAGTCAAATTTCATCCGACAGCTAACAACCAGGTGGTAGAGTTGTTAGAAAAGGAAGGAGCGGAGGCAGTTATGCCTGATCTTATGGACTTTTTCCTCTACTGTTTCTATAATATTCAATTTAAACAAGAAGAATTGGTGGCCTCTGCTAAAAATACTTGGATCAATCAAAAAGTTATTGATGTCATTGAGTGGTACCGTAAACCTTTAGTAGAAGCACTAAAAGAAAGTAGGCGTTTTGAAGCGCCTAAGTCAATTTATGAATTGGCGGAAGGAGCATCAAAGATATTATCCTTAGGACACCAAACAGGAGAAGGATGGTTCTTAACAGCAGAAATGGTTGAGCTTTTAGAAAGTGGAGTAGATCATATTATTTGTATGCAACCTTTTGCTTGTTTACCCAATCATGTTACGGGTAAAGGGATGATTAAGGCTCTTAAACACCAGTATCCCCAAGCCAATATCACAGCCATTGATTATGACCCTGGAGTTAGTGAAGTCAATCAAATCAATCGAATTAAACTTATGTTATCTGTTGCCTTTGAACGATTAAAAGAGGAAACTACAATGGATGAGGTAACTAGTGAAATATTAACACTGGGCGAAGTAGCTGCTACTCGGCAAAAGTAAAGAAAAATGCTATACACCTTATGTACTGTGTATAGCATTTTTTAATAGTTTTGTTTTATACTGGGAAGGAGGATAACCATAATGCCTTTTAAAAAGACGGCTAAAGTAATAGGCATCATCGTATCCAACATGCTGAGCAATTTCTTTAATAGATAGTCGATCTTCTTCTAAAAGTTCAATGGCTTTCTCTAAGCGAAGTTTTGTCAAGTATTGAATCAATGTTTCACCAGTTTCTTCTTTAAATACTTTGGAGACATAGCTAGGGCTTAAATACATGTTTTTTGACATTTTGTCTAAAGATATTTTTTGCATATAATTGGTGTTTAAATAATTCATCAATGTACTGGCAATGGTACTTTTATCATAGGATTCAAAATGACAAAACTCCATATCTTCCTTTGGTATATAGGGGTAGGTTTCTTTTAAAATAATAACAATTAATTTCATTACTAACAGTTTTAAAGTTAGGTTGCTACCAGGCTCTTTCTTCTCTTGATCTAGCATCATTTCTTGATAAACTTGATAAAAATCTTGATCATATTGATTTAACTGAAAAACAGGAGAGGCATCTGGAGCAATTAAACATTCTTTTGGAAGATGTTGAATGTGGAGCTGATGAAAGCCAACTTGAAATTCGGATACTTCTTCATTAGGTAAGAAAGTTTTTCCATGATACACCCCAGGATTACAAATAATAAGATCGCCTTTTTTTACAGCATAAGATTCTCCATCAATAGTATAAGTGCAAGAACCAGATAAAATATAAATAATAGAAATAAAATCATGGCAATGATAGGTTAGGGGACTTTTTGCATTCCGTTTTTGTTTCAAAATATAAAGTACATTAGGATTAAAATGATCTACTTGGATGCCTAAGTCATGCATAAAATTCACCTCGTTTTTTTCAGCGTGTTGCTATAATTGTACCTTGTAATGGTTTTCTTAACAAGAGGATTAAACAATAATCTCCATCAAAGTATTAAAAAAGTACATTTCATTTTCTTTTGGATCCTTCATAATAAGAAGTGTATGTAATCTAAAATATATAGGAGTGATACAATGAAACCATTTGAATGGATAGGGAAATATATTAAACCCTATCGTTGGCGAATGTTTTTTGCACTTATCTTAGTCGTCATCGTATCTGGGTTAAATATGGTCAAACCTTATCTATCAGGGAAAATCGTAGATGATGTAATTCGAGATGGGCAGATACACCTGTTGATGAATATCCTCTACTGGCTTGTAGGTGTAACCATTGTAAAGTCAATATTAGACTATGCTTATAAGCTGATGTTTGAAAGTGTTTCACAGAATGCTATTTTTGAAATTAGAAAAGAATTGTATACAAAGTTACAAAAACAAGATTTTACCTTTTTTGATACCACTCGAACAGGAGATATTATGGCTCGATTGACAGGAGACACAGATGCCATTCGACACTTTATTGCAGGGGTCATTCTTAGTATTTTTAGTAATTCCATGTTATTTATTTTTGCTCTCATTATGATGTTTTCCATTAATGTACCATTAACTTTAATTATGTTAGCGCTTACTCCTATTATTGGTTTTTTTGCTTATTCCTTATCTCAAGCTGGCAAACCGGTATTTATGAAGATTCGGGAACAGTTTTCTAAATTGAACTCTGTGGTACAAGAAAACATTAGTGGAAATCGAGTTGTTAAAGCATTTACAAAAGAATCTTATGAAATTGAGAAATTTACTAGAGAAAATGATGGTTTTCGTCAAGCTAGTTTAGAAGCATCACGTGTTTGGGAAAAGTTTGTACCTATATTAGATTCCTTAGCGATGATGATGTCCGTGGTACTCATTTTAATTGGGGGAACCTTGGTTATCAATAAAGTCATCAGCTTAGGGGATCTTGTTATGTTTAACGGGTATTTATGGGCCTTAAATAACCCCATGAGATCCGTCGGTTGGCTCATCAATGATGTACAACGGTTTTTAGCATCAGCAGAAAAAATCATTAGCATGTTGCAGCGAGAGCCCAGAATTAAAAATAAACCCGACTGTATTATAGGCCATCAGATTCAAGGAGATATTGAGTTTAAAAATGTGAGTTTCAAGTATGAACGGGAATGGGTGTTAAGAGACATTGATTTTACTGTAAAAGCAGGACAAAAAGTAGGAATTATTGGTGGTACAGGAGCCGGAAAAACTTCTATTATGAATTTAGTTGCTAGGTTTTATGAATGTACCAAAGGAACCATCTTAATTGATGGGATTGATATTAAAGATCTGGAGATAAGGACACTTCGAGATCAAATTGGAATGGCTATGCAAGATGTATTTTTATTTTCAGATACCATTGAAGGGAATATTGCTTATGGAAGTCCAGATGCTACGATGGAAGAAGTTTTATGGGCAGCCAGGACAGCAGGAGTGCAAGAGTTCATTGATAAATTTCCAGAAGGTTACGACACCATTGTAGGAGAGAGGGGTGTAGGGTTATCTGGAGGGCAAAGGCAAAGGATTGCTTTAGCAAGAGCGCTATTAAAGCAAACCCCTATTATTCTCTTAGATGATACAACTTCAAGTGTAGATATGGAAACGGAACACAGAATTCATGAAGCTCTACGGTCTATTTCACAAGAGCAAACAACTTTCATTATTGCCCATCGTATTTCTTCTATTAAAGATGCGGACCTTATCCTTGTTTTAGAGCATGGAGAGATTATAGAAAGAGGGACCCATGAAGAACTGATTCGACAAAAAGGAGAGTATTACCAGACTTTCCTACACCAATATGGAGATATAGACTCCTCTGGTAATCAGGAGGTGGTATAAATGGCAAGGAATAAATATGATGTTGATGAAAATTTAGAGACGGAATTTAATATTAAACATTTGACCCGAGTCATGCAATATGTAAAACCCTATAGAAAAGAAATGTTTATTACCGTTTTTTTAATGTTAGTAGCTAGTGTGGCCATGTTATTAGGGCCAATCCTTATGAAACAAGCTTTAGACGATAAAATTCCAAATGGAGATATTTTGGGGCTACTCTTATTATCAGCAATTTTTCTTGTGACCATTATTATTAATGGGGTGTCTATGCGATATCGAATTCGTACTATGTCCTATATCGGGCAGAATATCGTATATAAAATACGAGAAGATTTATTTGTACATCTACAATCACTACCTTTTACTTATTATGACAGTCGCCCTCATGGTAAGATTTTAGTTCGCGTAGTAAATTATGTAAACTCCCTTAGTGATTTATTATCTAATGGATTGGTTAATTTGGTCACAGATCTTTTTAGTTTAATTGTGATTATTGGTTTTATGTTTTTTATTGATGTGAAACTAACAGTATTATGCTTACTTGGACTTCCGTTTTTAGGGCTGGCTATTTTTATTCTTAGAAATGCTCATCGTAAATCCTGGCAGGCCATTAGTGCAAAGCAGTCCAACTTAAATGCCTATATTCATGAGAGCATTGAAGGAATGAAAGTTACCCAATCTTTTGCGAGGGAAGAAAAAAGCTTAGAAATATTTGAGGAACTAGGTAATGAATATCGAAGTACTTGGATGACAGGAATGCGGGTACGCTCCCTCTTGTGGCCAATCATTGATAATATCTCTACATTTACTGCAGCATTTATTTATGTGGTAGGAGTTTCTAGGTTACATGAAGGAATTACAGTTGGAGTCCTGATCGCTTTTATTAGTTACATTGGCCAGTTTTGGGGTCCTATTATGAATCTAAGTAATTTCTACAACTCTATCGTTACTGCTATGGCCTACTTAGAGCGAATCTTTGAAACCATGGATGAAGAGCCATTGGTTAAAAATATAGAGGGCGCAGAAGATATGCCAATGATTGTAGGAGATGTTGTTTTTGATCATGTTTCTTTTGAGTATGAAGAAGGACAAAAGGTTTTAGACGATGTTAGTTTTCACGTAGAACCAGGTGAGACCATTGCATTGGTTGGGCCTACTGGGGCAGGAAAAACAACAATTGTGAATTTATTAAGTCGATTTTATAATGTAACAGAAGGGCAAGTTCGAATTGATGGACATGATATTCAAAAAGTAACATTGGAATCATTGAGGAAACAAATGGGTGTTATGCTACAAGATACTTTTATTTTTTCAGGAACCATTATGGATAATATTCGATATGGGAAATTAGATGCTACTGATGAAGAAGTAATGGAAGCAGCAAAAGCTGTCAAAGCTCATGAATTTATTATGGAAATGCAAAAAGGGTATCAAACAGAAGTAAATGAAAGAGGAACGAGACTTTCAGTTGGGCAACGACAATTGATTTCTTTCGCAAGGGCATTGCTTGCAGACCCTCGTATCTTGATCCTAGATGAGGCAACATCAAGCATTGATACAAAGACAGAGCAAGCAGTTCAAGAAGGGTTGGAACGCTTATTAAAGGGGCGTACATCCTTTGTTATTGCTCACCGACTATCTACTATCAAAAATGCGACTTGTATTATGGTCATTGACTCCCAAGGGATTTCAGAAAAAGGAACCCATGATGAGTTACTAGAACAAAGAGGAAAGTATTATCAGCTATATAAGGCACAAAATAGCTTTTTAGAAGCCATATAAAGATTTTTTAGAAAAGGAAGACTGCTTAGTTTTAAACTAGGCAGTCTTTTTGTGAATTAGGAAAGCTCATCCTGTTGGCAAGGGATTGAACTTTTCAGAAAAACTTGAAGTAATTGAATAAATTGTGTAACGAAATATGGTTTTTTCGGATATATGTTATAGGGAGGTGAAATGATTGCAGGACATTGACAGGATATATAGAGAACATGCAAAAACAGTTTATAAATTTCTTTATACAAAAACACAAAATGCTGACTGGGCAGAAGAACTGACACAGGAAACATTTTGTAGAGCGATTAACTCGCTACATACCTATAACGGAAACTGTAAAATTACAACTTGGCTCTGCCAAATCGCAAAGCATATTTGGATGCAGGAATTAGAAAAAAGGTCGAAATATGAAACTGAGAACATTACCGACAATATTGTTTCACCCGAAAAGGGGATAGAGGATAAGTTGATACAGGCAGAGCAGAAGGTACAGATAATGAAAGCATTACACCATATTAAAGAGCCTGCAAGGGAAGTATTATATTTACGATTACTGGGAGATTTATCTTATAAGGAAATTGGAGAAATACTCGGGCAAAGCGAAACATGGGCAAGAGTAACATTTTTTAGAGGTAAACAAAAACTTTTGAAAGGAGATTTTTATGAATAAAATAAATTGCAGCATTGTGAGGGATTTGTTGCCCCTCTATATAGATAATCTTACAAGTGACGAGAGTAGAAAGTTAATCAATGAACATTTGAAGAATTGCAATGAATGTAGCGAATTACTTTCCAATCTTTCCAAACCAATAATTGCTGATTCATCTGAAATAGTAAAAGAGATTGATTATCTCAAAAAGGTAAAACATAAAAAGCGGATAGCAATTTTTATTACCGCGGGTATTTGTTTAGTGATATTTTTAGTAGTATCTTTTGTTGGTTTTAGGGTATTGGTTGTAGGTTCACCCATAAGTCCCCATACAATGGAGTACAGATATGACTACAATGAGCAAACAAGGGAACTCACAATTACTGGTAGTTTTCAGCTTTCACAAACCGAATTAAGCGGAATAAAAGTAGAAGAAGATAAGCGGCTGCTAAACACAATAAATATTACTGTATATGGAGCAGAAAGGTATTCAAGTACGAAGGAATATAATAAGGAATTTACAAAAACAATTAAAATTCCTGATAACGGAGCAGCTTGGAGTGTACATTTGTTAGGGGAAAGTCCTCATGAGGCTGTGGAAGTTTGGACTAATTATTATGATATGGAAGACAGTGCAAAAGATACTTTGACCAAATACCTAACAAAAAATGAAGGTTTTTTGCCTAACAAAGATATTCTATTAATGAATCCTGAAGCAGAAACAACACTCCCTGTTGTAGATGGATTTATTTGGGAGGTTCATAAGAATGATGTTAATAGTGAAAAAAGCACGCTTAACAGTATTTGGGCAGTATCCACTGATAGTAGCAAAATATTTGTCTATGATAAAGCTTCTGACAGTTGGGTGGGAAAAATCAATGTTAATCAATGATTATTTTTTGTAGCAAGAAAAGCTGCTATAATAATCAATACAAGTATTTACCAAAGGTAATGATCATTCTTTATTGAGACCTAGTGTTGGTGATAGTTCAAATTTTGTGCGAATATAGACTGTTTTGAGAAGGGCAATATGGCTACTTGATTTTGAAGAAGAGATTATGCTTTAATAAAAAAATGATAGGATGAAAAAGCAAGAAAAATTTGATATGAAGGAAGCTATCTTAAATGATATAATTACCATAATAAAAGAGGGTCTAGTTTATTTAAATCAATATTTATTAGGGCGGATATAAGTTAAATTATGAGATATGAAAATTAAGCTTTTTGCTGAGTTGGATAAAGTAACAAATGATTTTGAAATTGAAGTGAAAGAGAATTTCTCATCTAAAGAAGGTTTTGTTAAATGGTTTACTCTTAACTTATACAATGCTAAAGAGCTATTGTTTTCAAGTGAACATTATGGTGATGAGACACTTATCTTCGATTTATCAAAAGAAGAGGTAGGCAAGATTCAAGAGTGGGTTAAACAGTACAAAATTATTAAAAGAGAGGATGTTTATGAAGTAACCAATTGACAAAAATAATTATTAACGCAAGTAAAGGATTTATAAGTCTAAGACACATCATTCATAAACTATGTCGTAACTGTAGATAAATGAAAAACAGGGATTATTTATATAATGGGAGGAAATGTATGGAGTTTGTTTTCGTTTTAACCAAGTATAATAGTGCATCATTCAAGCCACAAGTAAGCAAGGCATTGGAAAAGAGGACAGAAATAGTTTCAAGAAAAGAACACCCCAAGGTGTGGAAATATGTAGATAAAATGAACTCGAAGGAAAAAGCCTCTGAAGAAGTGCTGAAAAAGCGACATAGTAGATATAAGATATATGGAGTTTTTCTACAGATCCTAGGTTTTTTTCTATTAATTCCTTCCTTGATGGAACCCAAGGAAATGCTAATACCGTTATTAGTAGGTGCATTTACAGTTGGTATAGGAATATTAAATTTTAGGTATGGAAGAAAATCGAAGAAGGTAAAGCTAACATCATTTGATAAAGCTGCAATAAAGCTATTTAATGAATATGAAAAAATCCCTACGGTTACAGTTACCTTTACTAATGATAAAGTTCAATTAGTAGGAAATGTTGCAATTAGCTATAGTGAAATAGAAAAAATTTTCATCACAGAGGATTTATTTATCTTAATTTGGAATAAAAGAATTACTGTTTTACAAAAGAAGGATTTATCGTCTTGTAATGTAGAAGAATTTACAAACTTTATTACATACAAATCACATAATTTATTTGAAATAGTGAATATCATTTAATATTTGATAAAATGCCACACATA
>JAAZLH010000181.1 GCA_012799415.1 Candidatus Epulonipiscium sp.
ATTTGAATGTTTTGCCAGCAGGTCAATTGGGGGCAGGTTCTGTTAACACATTGATGTTATCTATTACTTCAGGAAGAGCCCCAGATGTAGCTCTAGGTGTAGAGTACAAATCCCCAGTAGAATTTGCCTTTCGAGATGCTGTTGTTGATTTGACTCAGTTTGCAGATTATAAAGAAGTAGAAGAGCGGTTTTATCCTTCTATCATGATTCCTTATGCCCATGATGGTGGTATCTTTGCACTTCCTGAAACCATGGATTTTACTGTGCTTTTTTATAGAAAAGATATTGTTAAGGAATTAGGGTTGAGGTTGCCAAATACTTGGGAAGATGTTTATCAAGAGATATTACCTAAGTTATATGAAAATAGTATGAACTTTTGCTATTCTCAATTAAATAGTTTGCCACCTCTTTTATTTCAGCATGGAGGAAATTTCTATAAAAACGGTGGAACCATGTCTGGGCTAGATTCAGCAGAAGCTTATCAAGCCTTTAAACAGTGGACTGAATTATATACAAACTATGGAATTCCAGCAGAAGCAAACTTCTTTACACGGATGAGAAATGGTGATATGCCCATGGGAGTAGCCAATTATGCTCTTTATGTTCAAATGTCAACGTCAGCTCCAGAACTATATGGACGTTGGGACATTGCTCCTATACCAGGTACAGTAAGGAAAGATGGTACTGTTGATCGATCTGTTGGATCTATTGCTGCTCAAGCAGGAGTCATTATGGAACAATCAACACATAAAGAAGAGGCATGGGAATTTTTAAAGTGGTGGACAAGTGAAGAAACGCAAACAAGATATGGTAGAGAGTTAGAAGCATTATTGGGTGTAGAGGCAAGATGGAATACGGCAAATAAAAATGCTTTTGAAAACTTACCTTGGGATAAAAACCATTTAAGCGTGATTAAAAATCAACTAGATGAAGCCAAAGAACAGCCCATTGTACTGGGAGGCTATTTTACCACAAGGCATATTGAAAATGCTTGGAATCGTGTAGTTTTAGGAAATGAAAATGTACGAGATTCTTTAGAGCAAGCAGTCAAGGATATTAACAAAGAACTAAGAAGCAAACAAGAGGAGTATGGTTATATAACAGAAGAATAATAGAAAATATCAGTGACAATAAATAAGTAGGGGAGTGACAGTTAACATATGGCTTTCCAAGAGATAGCAACCCAACCAGCAAAAACAAAAAAAACAAAAGGAATTAGGCAATGGTGGGAACGAAATAAAATAGGATATTTGTTTTTAGCCCCATTTTTAATTCTTTTTATTATTTTTACGGTAATTCCAGTAGCTGTAGCTATGGGGCTTAGTGTAACAAATTATAATATGCTTCAGATTCCAAAATTTGTAGGAATCAATAATTACAGATTATTGATTTTAGATGATGATGTTTTTTTGACAGCCTTAAAAAATACTTTGATTTTTGCCTGTATTACAGGACCCATAGGTTACATCATGTCTTTTTTAGTAGCTTGGGTCATTGATCAATTAAGGTTTAAAGGTTTCTTTTCACTAGCTTTCTATGCTCCATCTTTAACAAGTGGTATTGCCATGTCTATTATATGGTTAATTATGTTTTCCGGTGATCGGTATGGATACCTTAACAATATTTTAATTAATATTGGAATCATTGCAGAACCTATTTTATGGACGAAAGATGCTACGTTTATTCTTCCAGTGGTAATGTTAATCTCCATTTGGATGAGTATGGGAACAGGGTTTCTAGTGTTTTTAGCAGGATTACAAAATATAGATCCTGAGCTTTATGAAGCAGCATCCATTGATGGGGTAAAAAATAGATTTCAGCAACTTTGGTATATTACCCTTCCTTTAATGAGGCCACAATTATTATTTGGTGCTATTAACGCCATTGTAAACTCTTTTGGTGTTTTTGATGTGGCAACAGCGGTGGCTGGTATGCCAAGTCCCAATTATGCAGCCCATACTATTGTAGGACATTTATATGATTATGCATTTATTCGATTTAACATGGGATATGCCTCTGCCATTGCTATTGTATTGTTTCTAATGACCTTTACCTTAGGTAGGGTGTGTATGAATCTATTTAAATCGAAAGAAGAATAAAGGTAATGGATGAGGAAAATAAGGAGGGAGCATAGTGAAAAAAAATAAGTTTCACTTCTTGAAGAAGATAACATTTGGCACCATCATAGGGTATTCAGCTTTATTTCTACTCTTAACATTTACATCTTTACCAATTATCGCAATGATATCTAGAGCTTTTATGCCCTTAGATGAGCTGTTTTTATATCCACCTAGAATTATTGTTAGAAAACCAACTTTAGTGAATTTTTCTGATTTACTAACTTCACTAAGTGCATCAGTTGTCCCTTTTACTAGATATATTTTCAATAGTCTACTAACCACCAGTGTTACTGTTTTTCTAACTATTTTAGTGTGTAGTATGGGAGCATTTTCATTAGTAAAGTATAAGCCAGACGGTTCAAATACTATTTTTGCTATTATTTTAGCAGCCCTCATGTTTTCACCACATGTGACTCAAATTCCGAACTATATGGTAGTCAATACATTGGGTCTAATCAATAGCTATTGGTCTTTAATCATTCCTAAATTAGCTGTAGCTTATAACTTTTTTTTGATGAAACAATTTTCAGAGCAAATTCCTGATACATTGTTAGAAGCAGCCAGAATCGATGGTGCTGGTGAATTTCGCCTGTTTTGGACCATTGCTATGCCTATTTTAAAACCAGCTTGGTCTACTTTGGCTGTATTTGCTTTTGTGAATAATTGGAATGATTATTTTTCACCTTTAATTTATATTACTAGTGAAGCAATGAAAACACTTCCTGTTGCTTTACAAACACTTTCTGGTGGTGCAGGAGTAGTAGCTAGGGCAGGTACAGTAGGAGCGGCTACATTATTAACAACAGCTCCCACGATTATTATATTTACTGTTATGAAGGGAAGAGTTATGCAAACAATGACTTATTCAGGAATAAAAGCGTGAGGTGGATATAATGAAAAAAATAAAAGCACTATCCATATTTTTGATCTGCTTCTTTTGTTTGTCTACAGTAGTGGTAGCAAAAGAAATAGATTATGTCTTGGATGAAGGAAAAAGAATCCCTATTCCACTGACCTATGAAGTGAAAAAGGTGATTAAAAACTTAGGTGAGGCAGGTTTTATGAATCATCCAGAAGGTTTATTTATTGATTCAGAAGGTTTCATTTATATTGCAGATACGGAAAACCATAGAATTTTAAAAATAAGCAAAGAAGGGGAAGTTCAGCAGGTCTTTACAGAGGCTGAAGGAAAATCCTTTCACAACCCGAAAGGGGTTTTTGTTGATGAAGATGGAGTTATATGGATAGGAGATACAGGAAATTTAAGAATTGCCACTTTATATCCTGATGGACGGGATAGAAAGGTGTATGTAAAGCCTGATTCTCCCTTATTAGAAAATGATTTTACATTTGATCCAAGCAAAATTTATGTTAATTCAACAGGTTATATCTATGCATTAAAAGGTACAAATTTACTAAGTATGGATGAACAAAATCATTTTCGTGGATTTATTGGAGCGAAAGAGGTTGGTTTTAATTTAACACGAACATTAATACGAGTTTTTGGAACGAAGTCCCAAAAAGACCGAACCTTAAAGCAAAACCCAGATTCCTATACAAACTTTATTATTGCTAATGATGGAATGATTTATGGAACTGTTGGTAATGCAAAAGATGGAGGACAAATTAGAAAGTTGAACTCTGTTGGAAAAAACACCTATCCTGATGAGTTTTATGGGGAAAAAACCTATGATCAACATGGGATCTTAAGAGAACCAAATTTTGTAGATATTACTGTTGCAGATAATGGTATTATTAGTGTTTTAGAGAGAAATTTAGGAAAGGTTTATCAATATGATCAAGAAGGAAATTTATTAACGGTCTTTGGAGGAATTGGTGAGCATAAAGGAGTATTTCAAATTCCTTCTAGTATTGCAACGGATCAGGAAGGAAATATTTACGTACTAGATTATAATGCAAATACATTACAAATGTTTGAACCCACCCATTTCATTAAATTGATTCATCAAGCTGTTACTTTAC
>JAAZLH010000449.1 GCA_012799415.1 Candidatus Epulonipiscium sp.
ATGAAGGGTTCTGGGCCAACGGTGATGACAATTTCATCGGAGTGTTCGCAAACGATGCCGTACAATTCGGCAGAGACGGTCAGCCTAATGGTATAGCTGCTGTTTGCTGCTGCTGTAAAGCTGTGCGACCAGGGATCTCCTTCGGTTACTTTGGTTCCGTTTACGGTCCAGGTATAGTCGGCATGGTAGGGCAATTCGTCTATGCCCAGCTCAATTAGGTCGTCGGGACAGGCTTTGAAATCATCGCCCAGGTCAAAGTCGGGTATGATGTAGTCGATGGTAACGGGGTCGGAGGACTGGCAGCTGGAATTGGGAATCAGTACCCAGTAGGTGCCCGGATTGGTAACGTGAACCTCGGCGGCACTCTCTTCAAAGGGCGTGATGGGGTCCGACTCATGGTACCAGTCGGCCAAAACGCCATTGGTGCGCAGTTCAATGTCGTTGCCCACACAAGCGGCGGCCGGTGCCGAAATGGCTACGGAGTTGTAGGCAGAAAAGTAGCCGTAACTCATACTGGCACCGTTGGCGTCGAGCACACTCAGGTGGAACAGCTCGTCGCTGAAGATGGCATTGTCGGCATTATCGCGAAACTTTACCGTTACAGGAACACCTGTTGGAAAGCCCTGACCGCTGGCAAAATACTTGACATAGGTGTACCATTGTTCATCTCCGTCTGTTATGCCGGTGTTTTTAACCAGTTGCCATCCCGAGGAGGTTTTGCCATCTGCCTTAGTAAAGAGTTGGTTGGTTACATCGACGGTACCGCCCCCTTCTGTTTGGTAATAGGCCTGGAAGTTGCTCGGGCCGCTTTCGTTCAGAATGTTTTTGATGTTTTTGTTTTTGGTCAGGATTTGAATGAAGAAATTTTCGTCGTAAACCCTGGCAAAGCTGACGGAGCGTGAACCGGTACATTCCAGGGCGGGCAAGACTGCGCTGCCCAATTCATAACTGTAGCTGGATACCTGATAGACAATAACCGGCTGGTTGGTTTCGATGTAGATGCCGTTCTCCGAGATTTGCTCTACATGAAATTGACCTTTGGAGAACATTTTCTCTTCCCTTCCGGCTTTTACCGCTTCACCATTGATTTTTATAACGGTGGGGTCGCCTACCGGCCAAATGAATACCTGATTGGATACAGATGCGGTTTCGGTTTCGTATTTTGTGTAGCCACTTTGGAAGCGAGTGCCGTGGGAGGGGTGAACGGCTATGTATGTGGTTCCGGCTATGTTTACGGGAATCAGCTGGTCGCCCGTTAAATCGTAGTGTATGCGGCTGGTCGACTGAATAATGGAATCGTCGGAAATTGTAATGGCGATGTCTTTGTCGGCTTCAACAAAGATCCCTCCCAAATGGGCTGCTCTTTCCTGGGAGTTGGAGCGAAGGACAAAGGTCTCTCCCCGATTGAGGGTGACACTGAATGAGGATCCGCTGCTGGGTTTTCCCACAAAGTTATGGGTTTTAGGATCAAAGTTGATGGTAAGGGTTGTTCCATCCTGGGTGGCCACAATGTCCACTTTTTCACGTGCCGTGCGCATGCCGCTGTAATTCATGAAACGGTTTTGCGATGGAATTAGAAACTCTCTTCCCAGGGCATTGCGTCCCTTCATATTGAAGCGTTCCGGATTACGCGGGTTGGCCACCTCATAGTAAACGGAAATATCGGCCCCGTTGGTCGATTCAATCAGCAGGCCCTTGTTGAGAATGGGGATGTCGCCGGGTCCGTTTACTCCGGTGGGTTCGTTGCTTGCGATGCCCGGCCAGTCGTGATTCAGTACTGTGCTTCCGCCCCAGGTCACCGGGTCCAGGGTGGCATTCTCAATGGCCCAAAGCATTTTTTCAAGCTCCAACGATCCATCGCCTCGTCTGGGAGGTGCCACATTCAGGCCTTCTACCCATTCTCCGGCACTGTTGTAGCCTTTGATGTTCTGCCCATAGTCGTGAAACTCCACCTTTTGCTGGGTACCTGCGGGCACGGTCAGTTCAATGGGATGGAAGTCGGGGTTGGCCGGCTGCGAAATGCGCACCTGGGCCGTCTGGTCGAAGGCAGTAACGCGCAATATGCCAGGCGTTTTTGCGTGTTGCCTGGTGGTTTCCGG